>JAOUBX010000046.1 GCA_029860075.1 Deltaproteobacteria bacterium
CCATGACGGGATGACCAATCCCGTTGAAATGACGCCTGATCTGGTGAAAACGTCCTGTTTCAATAGTGACCAAAAGGGTTGATGTTCCCTTCTCATTATCATTGTCAATTACTTGATAGCTCGTTAATGCCTTTTTCCCGTCAAGGGGACTATCGATAATGCCTTCGTTTTCAGGGCGGCCCGCTACTTCAATTTTATAACTTTTGCCAATAGCGTTTTTCCGGAAAAGATATGACAGCTTTGATGCGGCTTTTTTATTGTGAGCTGCAAGGACGATTCCTGACGCTTCCCTGTCGAGACGGTGAAGGGGGTAAACTTCCCTTGACGGCTTAAAGAAGTGTTCGATAAACCTTATGAGAGAACAGTGGTCTCCATATTTTGTTCCCTGCGTCAGCATGCCCGGCGGCTTAAACCAGGCGCTGAAATCAGTGAGATCATATAAAAGCGAGGCTTGAAGCGGTTCTATTGCCAGAAGCGTTTCATCATAATAAAATTCAATGCGCTGTCCTTTGACCAACCTGGATTTGGCTCTTCTTACTCTCTTAAAAGGGCCTTTGTCTCTTTTCACGTGAAGAGCGCCTTTTTGCATGGCACCTTTTACCCTGATTTTGGAAAGACCACTCATCTCGACAAGAAAATCACAGATATTGTCATGGTCTTCATTATTTATTGTTTTTTTTATGCTTATTTTTTTCATGGAATAATTTTTTTTGATTTTTTATCGATGTCCACGGGGAATCTTTTAGATTTCTTAAATAGGGCGGACATTTTTACGATTATAATAAATGTCGGCATTCTAAATCAAAGTATAAGCCAAGTTTCTTTTTACAGGTTACTAAATGTGTGCTATACATTTAGTAAAGAGTTTTTTATTTTCTTTTGCATGCCGGCCATATTGTTTAACATAAATAGTTAGCCGGGGCCGCCTAAAAAATTTTAAGAAAATGAAAATTATTAATTCTATATCCGATTTATTTCTTAAGGTTAATATAGCCAGGAAAATCTTTCTTGGATATTTCTTTCTCCTGGCCCTTCTTGTCGTTATTTCTCTTTTTGCCCTTACCAACCTTAATAAGCTGAACAACCTGAACAGAAGTATACTTGAGACCGATGTGCCTGTCGTCGAGGCCTCGAAGGATATGATCGACGCCATGCTTTCACAGGAGCTTTATGCGCGCCGGTACGCCATTTTAAAAACCCCTGATATATTACGGGCTTTCTGGGAGAGAAACAGCGAGTTTAGGGAAAACCTCGACAAGATCAGGGCTGTTCCTGAGGATAGAGGGTATCCTCTTGATGAAATTGAAAAAATACATAATGAATATAACAAATTCCTCATTAATGATCTTGATTCTCTGGAAGATCCCACATCGGAAGAGGCGAAACAGTTTAATAGCAAGGCCAAGGAAAAAGAGGAAAAAATTATCACTCTTATCAAGCTTGTTGAAACGGATGCCGTGTCCGATCAAAGAAAAAAAACAGAAGCAACGGGATCTATCGGCGCTGTGGCCTTCAGGGTATCCGTCATTTTGTGTATCATGGGCTTTTTTATCTCCGTGCTGGCGGTAATGTTTGTGACCGTTAATATTTCAGGGGCCGTAAATAAACTGAAAGATGCCACCGAAAAAATTTCTGAAGGTAACTTTGACTATGTTCCCGATATTACAAACAGGGATGAAATAGGTGAATTGTCGGATGCCTTTGTGACTATGGCGAAACGGCTTAAAAAACTGGAAGAGATGTATATTGATACGAGCCCGCTGACACGGATGCCCGGAGGGATTGCTATAGAGAATATTATGAAAAAAAGGATCAAATTGAATGAACCTATTGCCTTTTGTCTCCTCGATCTTGACAGCTTTAAGGCTTATAACGACCACTACGGTTATGCAAAGGGTAATAAACTGATCATCAAAACAGCTGACATTGTCGATAAATTTGTGCAAAAATTTGGAAATGAAGAAGATTTTGCCGGACATATCGGTGGCGATGATTTTGTTATTATCAGCACACCTGATAAATTTACAGATATTTGCAGAAACATTATCGAAGCCTTTGACAAGATGGTCCCCTCTTTTTACGATGCCCAAGACAGGGAAAGAGGCTATATTGAAGGTTTGGACCGTCACGGAAATGAAAGACAATTTCCACTTGCCACTATTTCCATTGCCGTTGTTACCAATGTTACAAGGAAACTCAAAAACCATATTCAGTTCGGTGAAATAGCGGCAGAACTTAAGGAATATGCTAAATCACTAACGGGAAGTGTTTATGTAGTTGACCAGAGAAGGCAAAATGATGTAAAAGTAGAGGGAGAAGAAGAACTGGACAAGGCAGATTCAAACATTGTGAAACTATCGAGAAAGAGAGAAAAGAAAAAAGATGAAGTTTAACCTCATGGCCGGAATTTCATTAATTATAAGCCTTTCTTTTTTTCCGGCAGGTTGCGCCCCTGTTGTTTTGAAAAATTCCTACGGCAATTACTATGCCCGACTGGCTTCCGATAGATATGAAGGGGAGATTAACCGGCTAACGGCGTTGACCGATGAAAAGAGCCCCACTTTCAGACCTGATTCATACCTCTATCTCTCTTTCCTCTATTCGAGCTATAATAATCCAAAGAAAGATTACGCAATGGCCCTTAAAGCGATGGAAAGGTATATTTCCTTCGTTCCTGCCGGTTCCCGCAGCTTTGAAGTTCAAAACCTTCTCATCCTTTTAAGGGAAATAAACGGCGCCAAAGCAGAAGGCCTTGAGCAAATCAAGATAGAAAAAGTTAACCTTAAGAGTAAGGATGAAGCGCTTGCTAAAAAAGAAGGCAAAATCAAGGCGCTTGAAGAAACCATTAATCAACTCAATGAAACTATTGACAAGCTGAAAAACCTCGATATGGAACTGGAAAAAAAGCGAAAGAGTTTTCGTTAGCGCTTATGATTTACTGAACTATTCCCCTTTTCTTATTCTTTTAGTCCCACCCCTTTTTTCATTAGATACAAGTTTGAGCTAAAGAGTGCGATAATGAAAAGCATTGATATAATTAAGCCGAAAAAAACATTGACATCTGAAATACCAAGAAAACCATACCTGAAACCGTTGACCATGTAAAGTATGGGATTGAGCGTTGAAAGCCCCTGCCAGAATGGCGGCAGCAGGTCTATAGAGTAGAATACGCCGCCCAGGTATGTGAGCGGTGTCAGGATAAAGGTGGGCACAATGGATATGTCGTCAAACTTCTTTGCAAATATGCTGTTCATAAAACCGGCAAGTGAAAAGAGAATAGATGTGAGAATGATGTAAAGGAGAACAAAACCGGTATTATGAAGTTTTAAGGGGACAAACAGAAAGGACGTCATGGTGACCCCGGCGCCAACAATGAGACCTCTTGATACGCCTCCAAATATATAGCCCAGAATAATAATGTATTCAGGGGTAGGGGAGACCATAAGCTCTTCGACGGATTTGTGAAACTTGGTGCTGAAAAAAGATGAAACCACATTGGAGTATGAATTGGTAATGACGGCCATCATGACGAGGCCGGGAACGATAAACTGCATGTAGCTGTGGCCATCGATATCACTGATCTGTGATCCGATAAATTTACCGAAAATAACAAAATAAAGGACCATCATCATCATCGATGGGATGATGGTCTGGGGCCAGATTCGGGTAAAACGTACGATCTCTTTTCTTAAGATTGTCCTGAATGCCGTAAGTTTTTCTTTTTTCGTCATGCTTTCCCTACAAGATTCAAAAAGAGTTCCTCAAGCCGGCCGGATATGTTTCGCATACTTTTAATTTCTATATTTTGTTTGTTGAGTTCGATTATAAGCTCATTAATGCTCTGATCTCCGGAAATTTCGATTTTTAAAGAGGTACTGTCCAGCCTCTTTAGTTCATAGCCCTTAATTTTATTTATATTTTCACCGGGCTCCTTTGTGTGGAGTATAAAAGTCTCTTTCTCCAGCCTGGAAAGCAGTTTTTTGACAGACGTATTTTCTATAATTGCGCCCTTATCGATGATGGCAACATTTTTACAGAGTTTTTCAGCTTCTTCAAGGTAGTGCGTTGTAAGAATTATGGTGGTTCCCTTTTCATTCAGTTGAGACATAAAATTCCACATTTCCCGTCTTGTTTCCACATCAACGCCGGCCGTAGGTTCATCAAGGATTAAGAGTTTAGGTTCATGGATAAGGGCCCTTGCAATCATGAGCTTTCGTTTCATTCCACCTGAAAGGAAACGGGAGGGAGATTCTTTTTTATGCCACAAATCGAGTTTTTTTAAATAATATTCCGCCCTTTCGGAAGCTTTTTTGCGCGGGATTCCGTAATAACCGGCCTGATTGACGACAATGTCGAATACTTTTTCGAAAACGTTAAAATTGAACTCCTGGGGAACAAGGCCCAGGAAGGTCTTGGTAATGTGGCTCTCTTTATCAATTTCGCGGCCAAATATTTGAACACTGCCGCTCGTTTTGTTAATGAGACACGACATTATTCCGATGGTCGTTGATTTTCCCGCGCCATTTGGACCGAGCAAGGCAAAGAAGTCGCCTTTTTCCACATTAACAGAGATCCCCTTCAGGGCGGTTAAATTGTTAGGGTAAACCTTGATAAGGTCGGTTATTGAAAGCGCATACATACTATTAGACTTTTCCGTTTATAATATAGAGACAAATGAAGAGAAAAGCAATTGATTACAAAGGCAGGAAATCGCTTGCCGGGGTATGATTATTCGTCACATTCAGTGTTGAAAATTTCATCGAATATTTTGCCCGATTTTTTAAAAGCTTCCAGCACCTGGGGATCAAAATCATCGGGCCGGGTCCTTCCGTCTCCTTCAGTGATTATTTTTATAACGGTTTCATGGTGCAGATTAAGCTTGTAAGGCCTTTTGCTTCGGAGCGCATCATACTGGTCGGCTATATTTGTGATACGTCCCGATAAAGGGATTTCCTCACCTTTCAGGCCATCGGGGTATCCTGTGCCGTTCCATTTTTCATGATGTGTTTGCGCTATCTCTTCAGCCATTCTGAGGAAGGGAGATTGTGAGTCTCTCAAAATATTCGCTCCTATGGTGGTGTGGGATTTCATGACGGTCCATTCTGCTTCCGTAAGTTTTCCCTCTTTCAATAAAATGCCGTCAGGAATTCCCACTTTTCCAATGTCATGCATGGGGGAGGCATAATAAATTGTTTCTATAAAACTTTGATCCATTCCCAGCGCAATGGAAAGCTCTTTCGTGTAGAGGCTTATTCTTCTGATATGGGTGCCCGTTTCTTCATCCTTATATTCGGCTGCCATATTGAGCTTTTGAATTGTTTCAATATAGCTTCCCTTGACCTTGTTGTAAGTGCTGTCCAGTTCTTCATAGGCTTTATTAAGTTCCTGCATCCTTTTGCTGATTTCCTTCTCCAGGAGCTGATTATGATTGTTTATAAAATCATGATACTCCTTGATTTGCAGGTTGTTTCGAATGCGCAGCGCCAGTTCTTCCGTATCAAAAGGTTTTGTCAGGTAGTCATTGGCGCCTTTTTCTATGCCTGTTATTCTGTCCCTCTTATCGCCGAGGGCTGTAAGCATAATAACGGGTATCTGTCTCGTGCGATCCTCTTTTTTAAGTGTGCTCATTGCTTCAAAGCCGTTCATTACGGGCATCATGACATCCATAAGAATGAGGTCGGGCAGTTGGGACCGGGTCTGCTCAATCGCCTCGTGACCATTTCTTGCAATGATTACCTTGAAGCCAAGGCTGCCGCAAAGGTGCTCCAGGAGCCTTACATTCCGCTCTTCGTCATCGACGACAAGGATGGTGTTTTTTTTATCCATGTTTGTGCTATTCATTTTTAAAATCTCTTCCGGCCCAGGGTCGCAGAAAAATGATATAGAGTGTCAGAAAATATTTGCATAAGAGAGATTTAAAAAAATTATAAAATAATTATTTCTTAAAAGCAAAGGTTTCAAATTTTTTCCTGCAACTTCATAATTATTTGAAAAAAAAGATTATTTTCATGGAGTAAAGGCTTCATCCCTGTAAAACGGTTGTGCCCCAGGGAAGGACAGTCAACACATTTATTGTCATCATTTAACAGGTAAACCGTCGGACACGTGGCAGGATGTCTTCTGTTCGAAAGGGCTTGGCAATGAAATCAATTGCTCCCATTTGAAAGGATTTGTTTTTTGTTTCAATGTCCGGGTCACCGGTGATCACTATTACCGGAATATTTCTCGTATCGGGACGGGACATGATTTCCTCCAATAGCTGGAAGCCGTTGATTTCAGGTATTAGTATGTCAAGGAGGACAAGGTGAGGCGGGGTCTTCGATATAATTTTTTCCGCATCGGGAACGTTGAGGGCGATATCGATTTGAACATTGAGAGGTGAAAGTATTTTGCCTATACTGCGTGCGATAAACTCCTCGTCTTCAACGACTAATACCTTTGGTTTCTCATCGGGAAGTTTGGCATAAAAAGTGCTCCCCTTGCCGGGGTTTGTTTCAGCAGTCAGATCGCCGCCGTGGGCCAGCATGATATCTTTTGCCAGGGGGAGACCCAGGCCCGTTCCCGATTCATCTGCCGTTCCCTTTGTTGATGTCTTTTCTTCATACTTGAAAATATGCGCTATATAATCAGAGGGCATTCCAACGCCCGTATCTGAAACAGCAATCGTTGCCGGTTCCGAACCAGGGATAAAAACAGTGATACTGCCTCCCGTAGTGGAAAATTTTATTGCATTTGAGATGAGGTTTCTGATTACCTCGAAAAAGAGTTTTTCATCAGCATAAATTCTCTTGTTTTCTGCAATAGCATTGATCAGTGTAACGCCTTTTTTTGCAGCATGGCTGGAAAAATTATGAACCACTTGTTCCATCAGTTTTTTTGCGTCGAGAAAAGATTTTCGAGGTGTTAAATGGCCTGTTTTGAGACGGCTTACACTTAAAATTTCGTTGATGAGCGTTGTCATATCCTGGCATGATGCCATGGCTTCAGCGACGAACTTTTTTGTAGAGGTATCATCCTCAGCGTCTTCATAAAGGATTTGCAGATACCCCCATATGGCAGTAAGCGGCCCTTTCAGGTCGTGGGCGACGAGCGATACGAACTTGTCCTTTATTTCTGTTGCTTCTTCCGCTTTTTCTTTGGCTTCTATGAGGGCTTTCTCTGCGCTTCTTCGTTTTGAAATATCGGTAAAGAAGGCAAAGCCGAAGCTAAAGTTGTTTTCCGGGTTTCTTATAGCCGTAGCGCTGATAATCGTGGGTATGGAAGCGCCTTTCCTGGTTTTAAGATCAATTTCAAAATTGATCTGATCTTCTTTTTCAATTCGGGTAATATTTTCCAGAAAGAAACCTTGCTTGTCCTCATGCACCAGGCAGGACATATTTTTCCCCATAAATTTTTTGTTTTTATGGCCCAGCATTTTACAGATTGCATCGTTTGTATCTGTAATTTCGTAGTTTGAGTTAAATCTGCAATAACCTTCCATGGTCGTAGAAATAATGTTGCGGTGCATTTTTTCACTGTTCTTTAATGAGTCTTCCGCTTTTTTCTTTTCCGTAATATCCAGTATGATGCCGTCAGCCCGTTCCGTTTCTCCCATATCATTTGTCGTCACAGTACACTGGTTGAGCACCCAGATAATATTTCCCTTCTTATGTATTATTCGATGTTCAATGCGCTTGCTTTTTCCTTTTTTCATCAGATCTGAAAAAAAGTCAGCCACAAGCTCAACGTCTCCGGGGTGAACCATTTTTATCCATAGGTGAGAGTCCCTGGCGTATTCTTCGGGGCTGTAGCCTGTAATCTGCTCACATTGAGGACTGTGATATACCTGGGGTTTGTCCAGGCCGGCATACCTGATGCTGTATAAATAGCCATGAATGGATTGAACCAGTGTCCTGTAAGTTTCTTCACTTTTGGAAAGTCTTTCCTGGAAATGTTTCAAGGCGGTAACATCGAAGTAATTTAGAATGACATGGCTCACATCGTTGTTTTCATTAAAGATGGGGTGGGCATTAATTTCATAGAATGTGAGCGCTCCCTTAATGTCATAATGAAAATGCTCTTTTTTTTGGCTCTTTTTAGAACTTTTCACTTCTTCGATAAGGCACCGGTCGCCATCGAAGTGGCATGGCTGGTCTTTGCTGTGAAAAAATGAATGGCACTTTTCCTTTGTGGAGAAGGGATAAAAGTTCTTCGCTGCCTTGGATATGATGAGATCGTAAGTATTCGCATCGATGACGTAGAAGGGGGTTGGCATTGATTTAAAAATATTCTCTATTAATCCTTTGGGCAGGGCTTTGCTGCCTTTCCCCTCTTTTTCACTTTTAATAAACATTCTTTTTCTCACCCTTCAAATGTTGACGTGGCCCTTCCCCGGTGCCACTTATTATGATTCATATTGGTCCCGGATAATGGTTGCTTATTCTTTTTAAAGTTTAGCACAGGAAAAATAATGCGCAAGCTGGGAGGAGAATTGTCAGGTTCTTTTTGGTGGAAAAAAACAGGGGAAGCGATGGTCATTTTGGCGGGCATATATAAGGAATAATAAAGTCCTTTCAAGGCGGAAATTGTAGCCTCCTGCCTATCTCCGGGTAAAATTGTTAAGGCGGAAGGCGGTATTTTTCTTCATGAATTTTAAGTGCTTCCCGGCATAAGAAGTAGGAAAACAATAATCATTTTTACCTGGAATGGGGAAAAGTTGATTCATGCAATAAGGGGGGATACCGGGATGCTCATGTTATACCCTGGAAGGGTTGGAAAATTTTATTTGCCCTGCCGGCAACTTCCCCTGCCGGCCCCGGGTTTGCCTTTATTTGAGCGTCTTTTGATGGCAGCAGGCCTATACTTCATATGGCAGCCCTTGTCATCCTTAAAGAAGCAGCCTGAAAGAGGAATTTCATAAGCTGCATGTGTGGTGTGTTTTCAGCCTCTGTCTATTTCAAATTTGTCCATCCTGTAGAGGAGCGTATTACGGGTAATGCCGAGGTATCTTGCCGTTTTGCTCTGGTTTTTTTCACACTTTTCAAAGGCTTTGATGATAAGTTGCTTTTCCAGATCTTCCATGCTTAACCCGTCATCGGGAAGATCAATAAGAACCTTGCCGATCTTTTGGGGCCTTGATGTCAACCTGTCGGGAAGGTCTTCCGTTGTGATAATGCCTGTCTGGTTCATGACGACCATTCTTTCCAACAGGTTTTCAAGTTCCCTTACATTGCCGGGCCAGTGATAATCAATGAGAACCTTGATTGCCTTTTTGTCGATTTTTATCTTTTCTATATTGCTTTTTTTCGAATAATGACTAAGGAAGTGATCAACGAGGAGCGGAATATCGTCTTTTCTTTCCCTAAGCGGCGGAATTTTCAGCGGCACGACGCAGAGCCGGTAATAGAGGTCTTCCCTGAAGCCGCCCCGGGTTACCTCTTTTTCAAGGTCCCTGTTCGTGGCGGCAATAATGCGGACATCTACCTTAACAGGTTCGTTTCCCCCCACCTTGTCCAGGAATCCTTCCTGGAGAACCCTGAGAAGGTTTACCTGAAGGTGAGGTTTTAATTCCCCTATCTCGTCAAGGAAGAGCGTTCCCTTATCCGCCATTTCAAATTTCCCCTGCTTGTCACTTATGGCTCCCGTAAAGGAGCCCTTTTTGTGGCCGAAAAGTTCGGACTCAATAAGATTTTCAGGGAGGGCGCCGCAATTAATTGTGATAAAGGGCCTGTCTTTTCGCGGGCTGTTAAGATGTATCCCTCTGGCAAGAAGTTCCTTGCCTGTGCCGCTTTCTCCCAGGATAAGAACGGTGGCGTCTGATTTGGCGACCTGTGATGAGAGTCTGAAAATTTCATTAACCCTGGGGGAGGTGCCGATCATATTATCAAAACTGTATTTCTCTTTTACCATTTCCCTGAGATAGTTGTTTTCAACAAAGAGTTCACCGACTTCCAGGGCCTTTTCCACGGTGATCTTGAGTTCGGCCCTGTTAAAAGGCTTGGTAATATATTCAAAGGCGCCCAGTTTCATGGATTCGACAGCCGTATCGACGGCACCGAAAGCAGTAATAACGATGACCATGGCTTGTGGCGAGAGGCTTCTCATCTCCCTGATAAAATCAATGCCTCCCATACCGGGCATTTGCAGGTCCGTTATTACCAGGTCCGGCCCTTCTTCCCTAAAAATCTTCAGACCCTCTTTTCCATTGGTTGCCGACATAACAATATGCCCTTCTTCGGCCATATTGTATTCCAGGACGCGCCTCAGGCTGTCATCATCTTCAACGATAAGTATCTTTTTAGATTGCATTGCTGACCTCTTTAAATGGCAGTTTTATTATAAATGCGCTTCCCCCGGATTCCTTTTGCTTTACTTCAATCTCTCCTCCGTGGGCCCTGACGATCTGGAAGGTGATAGAAAGCCCGAGGCCTGTTCCTTCATCTTTGGTTGTAAAGAAGGGGTCAAAGAGCCTGGCAACATTTTCTTCGGCAATTCCGCTCCCGTTATCTGAAACGGAGATATAAAGCAAATCATTTTCCCGGCCCGTTGCCACTTCGATTTCCCCTTCCTCTTTAATGGACTGAATGGCGTTAAGGACGATATTGAGAAGGGCCTGTCTGATCTGTTCCGAATCAATGAGAATATCAGGCAGCTTGTCTGCCAGTTTTGTGCTGATGAGAATGTCTTCCTGCTCGGCCCGTTTTTCGACGAGACTTATTACAGAGCTGACAAGCCCGTTTATATTGCTTCCCCGCCTTTCGGGAGATGCAGGTTTGGCGTATTTTAGAAAATCGGAAATTTTGCGGTCAAGACGGTTAATCTCTTTTTTTATGATCTGGATGAATTCGTACTTTTTGCTATGCTCGTCAATTCCATCCTCGATAATTTCTATTCCACCTTTTATGGAGCCGAGGGGATTCCTTATTTCATGAGCCATGCCTGCTGAAAGCTGCCCCAGGGCGGAAAGCCTGTCTGCCATTCTTACCTGTTCAAATGAGTCCTGCAACTGCTGGTAGGCCGTTTTAAGTTCTATGGCTGCCTGTTCATATTTTCTTCTCTGCCGTTTTTCAAGGTCCGAGAGGATGCCTGTTACAATACCGATAAGATTAAACATCATCATTTCCGCATATTGGTTGAGTGTGTAAAAAGGGCGGTCAGGCCAGTGATAATGACCATGATGGGGATAGAGAAAAGTGGAAATAAGGGAAGTGATAAGCGCGCCCTTAAGTCCGAACCAGAAAGCTGCAAGAACGATGGGAATATAGTAGAGCCTCTGGTAAATATTGAGAAATATAGGCCCCTCGATGCTGCTGATATTGTGGAGAAGGGTAATAAGGAGAATAAAGGATGCGAGAATGGTTATGCGCCATTTAGTGTTCATAATTTAATCCGGCTCGAAAAATTAAGTGTGCTTCATATCAAGCAGATACTATCACGCGTAACAGGTTGATGTCAAAGCAAAATAATGATATTAGCTGAATGGGTGTTGCAAATGCAACACTCTGTGTTGCTTATATGGCAGGGGTTGGATGAAGACTGTTTTTATGGGAAGGCAGGGCGGGGGATTTTCCTGAATTTGGCTTTCTGTTCATCGGAGAGAAGATCGTCAGCTTTTCCCAGAAGCTGAAAATGGGCAAGTTCAAGTTTGGCTTTCAGGGAATAGACTTCTTTTACTTTTTTGATTATATTTTTTTTGTCCGTCATGTCGTCAATATTTGTAAGCACCGCTTCAAGCGCTTTTTCAGCGGTTTCAATTTCACTGCTAAGTTGAAGGCATGTTCTGGCGCAGGTCTTAAGTATTTCATTCAGCTTGTCAACCTGTTCCCGAGAAAGGCCGAGTGTTGTTTTATTATTCTTAAAAGCAGTAATGTAGCTTTTCATATAGCGCGTTCTTTTCATCCCTTTTTTTTCATAGCAGGGGGAGTTATTTTGAGCAGCAGGGGAGAGATTAAGTGAAGAAAGTATGATTGAAAGGACAAGAAAGGGAATGAATAAAATCTGTGAAAAGAGATTTTTTCTCATGGCTTATTCCTGAATATATTATTTAAGGCATAAAGGACACACAAAATGATTTGATTGTTTTTTTATCAATAAACCGGGAAGATAGCAAGAAAATTAAAGGAAATAGTTAGTTTTCATCGGTCAAGGGTGCTTTTTCGCAATCTCTGCGTCAATCTTCGGTTTTACTTGTGCCATGTACAGTTGTACAACTCGGCGCAAACCCTTGATTTCCTCGACCTTGCAAAAAATCCCTCTTTTCCGAATTGAAAACAAGGTTTAATTAATTATAGTTTCCGGATGGACACTAGTTAATGGAGCGTCTTAAAATTGACATGCCCGGGGAGTCATGTTAAATTCGTCACGAAAGGAAATGCCCCAATGAAAAAAGTCTCCCTGCTGCTCTTGGCAGCGCTCGTTTTTTTTAGTTATTCCCGGGAAGCAGCTGCAGATTTCTATAAATACAAAGATGAAAAAGGCCTTGTTCATCTGACCAATGATATCTCAACCATTCCGGAAAAGTTCAGGTCCCGTGTCAGGATAATAAAAGACGATGCCCTGGCGCAGGAAAAGGACGTTGATTTTTTTAAAAAAGAACAAATAATCAGGGATGTAAAAAAAACTGTCCACCTTGCCAGGGTGGAAGTTGAAAAGTTCTGGTGGCGCTGGATTGTGGATCCTGAAAGTGGAGCAACAAAAGCGCCGGTCATTATTGGCTGTTACTTGATTGCAGCTGTCGCTATGATGATTTTTATTCGCCGCCATTTAAGCGGCAGGCTATATAAAGTGGCTATGAAGGCGGTATTGGTTGGTTTTGCCGCCATTATAATTCTTACCTACTCTGCCCACAGGGGGCATAGGGCTTACCTTGAGTTTAAAAAATCTCCCCTCAGTGAGATGGCTGCGGAAGTGCTTGAAAAAAGAAGAGAATAAAAGCCCGGAAATAACTTTCCCTCAAGTTATTTCCGGGCTTCCTAATTATTTGAGACGGGGCTTAATTAATATGGACGGCAAAGGCCATCATGGTTTCAGTGGCCCTGATCCCTCTCGATTCACCCTGTTCAATGAAAATCATATTGCCGGCCTGAACTTCAAGCTCTTTTCCTTCAATAGTCATTACCCCTTTGCCGCTTACAATGTAAAAGACACCGGTTCCACTGGGGTGGGGCGGAATTAGCTGGCCCGGCTCCATGCAAATGAGGGGGACCTTGCACTGGGGCGTCATGCGAAGTATTTGCGGTGCAAACTGGTCTGAAAAGATAGCCTTTTCCATAAGATCGATAACTTCCATAGTAAATTCTCCAGATATTTTTTTGGCACAGTATAGTTTAGTCTTATGGACTTTGTCAAAGAATAGCCGGTAGCAAGCGGGAAATTCTTAAAAACCTTGCAGTTTTAGCCCTCCTGTACTAATATGACGGGTTTTGACAGGGTCTGTTTGCCGACGGTTGACATGTCAGGGTTTCGGCTTTATGGGCCTTTATATTTAAGGAGTAAAAAGCGTTGGATAAAATCGTAATTAAAGGTGGAGAACGGCTCCAGGGTGAAGTCAGGGTAAGCGGTTCCAAAAATGCCGCTCTTCCTCTTCTGGCGTCATCCATCCTGGCTGATGGAGAAAGCCGGATAAGAAATATTCCTCCATTGAATGATATTAAGACCATGCTTGCCCTTTTAAAAAGTATTGGTCTTAACGTTGCTTATAAAAATGAGGCAGTAAAAATTTCAGGGAAGGCCCATACTTTTGAGGCTCCCTACGAACTTGTAAAAACGATGCGGGCTTCCGCCCTTGTTCTCGGGCCCCTTCTGGCAAAATACGGCAGTGCCCGGGTTTCAATGCCCGGAGGTTGCGCCATTGGTGAGCGGCCCATCGATCTGCATCTGAAGGCGCTAAAGGCGATGGGTGCCGAAATCGAGCTTAAGCATGGCTATGTTATTGCCGGGGCGAAAAGGCTGAAAGGCGCCACTATTTATTTTGACATTATTACCGTTACGGGGACGGAAAATATCATGATGGCTGCAACCCTTGCGAAGGGAAAGACGGTCATTGAAAATGCCGCAAGAGAGCCGGAAGTGGTTGAACTGGCAAGGGCCTTGAAAGCAATGGGGGCAAAGATAGACGGCGAGGGGAGTGACGTAATTACCATTGAAGGCGTTAATGAACTGGGCCCTCTTGACTATCAGGTCATGCCCGACAGGATAGAGGCGGGCACATTGATGGCTGCCGCTGCTGCCACGAAGGGAAATGTGCTGATTAAAAATTGCGATCTTCCTTTCATGGAAGCGCTCATTTCGAAGATGAAGGCCGCCGGTATCGTTATCAGGGAAGAAGAGGGCGGTTTAAGGGTCATTGGTAAGAGGCGTTTGAAAAGTGTCGACATAAAGACCCTGCCTCACCCCGGTTTCCCGACGGACATGCAGGCCCAGATGATGGTGCTCATGTCCATAGCGAGCGGACTCAGCGTTATTTCGGAAACGGTATTTGAGAACCGTTTTATGCATGTCAGTGAATTAAGGCGCATGGGGGCTGACATTCATACCGAAGGCAGAAGCGCCATCATCAAGGGGAAAGAAAAACTTTCCGGCGCACAGGTGATGGCCACAGACCTTAGAGCCAGCGCCTCCCTGATTATTGCAGGCCTTGTTGCGGAAGGAACGACGGAAGTGTCACGCATATATCATCTTGACAGGGGCTATGACGGCCTTGAAAGAAAGCTGGCGGCGCTGGGCGCAAACATTGAGAGAGTAAAGGAAAAAAGGATTAGCAAATGAAGGATGTTTTAACTGTGGCGCTCCCCAAGGGGAGGATTCAGCATGATACGATGAAACTGCTCGAAGGCATCGGCATCAGCTGCGAAGAGATGAAAAAGGAATCGAGAAAGCTTATTTTCCAACTGCCGGAAGCGAAGATGCGCTTTATGGTTGTCAGGGCCAGTGACGTGCCTACTTACGTGGAATACGGCGCTGCCGATATGGGGGTTGTTGGAAAAGATGTTCTCATGGAGCAGGGAAAAAATATTTATGAGCCCCTCGATCTTAAAATCGGTTATTGCAGGATGGTTGTCGCCGAACCAAAGGTGCTCAGCGAGCAGGATAACCCTTCCGAATGGACCCATGTGAGGATTGCAACGAAGTTCCCCAATATTACGGAAGATTACTTCAGGAAGAAGGGAGTGCAGGTGGAACTGATCAAGCTCTATGGTTCCATCGAACTGGCGCCCCTTGTCGGTCTTTCGGAGCGCATTGTCGACCTTGTTTCATCGGGAGAAACGCTCAAACAGAACGGCCTTGTCGAGGTAGAGCAGATCATGGAAGTCACATCGAGACTCATCGTGAACAGGGCAAGCCTTAAGACGAGATATGAAAGGATAAACAGCCTTGTTGACAGGCTTAAGAGCCAGCTAGATAAAGAGGGGGCAAGGTAATGTCGTTCACTATAATAAAAACGGATGATTCCAGCTTTAAGGATATTTTTAGTGAAATACTAAGGCGGGGTTCTGCCGATACGAGGGATGCGGAAAAAGTGGTATCGCAAATACTCCTCAAGGTAAGAGAAGAAGGGGACAGGGCGCTTATTGAATATACCTCCCGCTTTGACAATCTTGACCTGACGCCTGACACGATGAGAGTGACGGAAAATGAGATCATCCGGGCCATTGATGCCATCGATGATGATGTGAGAAGGTCGCTGCAGGTGGCTGCAGACCGCATAAAGGCCTTTCACGAAAAACAGATGGAGAGCACCTGGACCTCGGAAGATGAAGAAGGTATCCTTCTCGGGCAAATGGTGAGACCGCTTGCCAGCGCGGGTCTCTACGTTCCCGGAGGCAAGGCGGCTTATCCCTCATCGGTGCTTATGAATGCCATTCCTGCCAAAGTGGCGGGCGTTAAAAAAATTGTCATGGTCGTTCCCACACCGGGGGGAGAGATAAATAACCATATTCTCGCTGCTGCAGGGATTGCCGGTATCGACTCTGTTTACAGGGTAGGCGGGGCGCAGGCCGTTGCCGCGCTGGCCTACGGAACGGAGACGATTCCAAAGGTTGATAAAATTGTGGGGCCCGGTAATATTTATGTAGCCACGGCAAAAAAGATGGTTTTCGGAGAAGTGGATATTGACATGATTGCCGGACCGAGTGAGGTGCTTATTATTTCCGACGGGAGCGGAGAAGCTTCACATATTGCTGCCGACATGCTTGCCCAGGCCGAGCATGACGAAATGGCCGCCTCAATTCTTATTACCACCTCTTCAGATTTTGCCGGGCAGGTTGCAGGTGAAGTGGAGAGGCAGCTCAATAAATTAAGCAGGCATCATATTGCCAGGGCTTCCATCAATAATCGTGGCTCTTTTATCGTTGCAAAAGACCTTGACCAGGCCTTCGCTCTTTCCAATGAGCTTGCTCCCGAACACCTGGAACTTGCCCTGGAGGCGCCTGACAGACATCTTGACAAGGTTGATAATGCGGGGGCCATTTTTATGGGCCACTTTACACCGGAAGCGCTTGGTGATTATGTGGCCGGACCGAATCATGTGCTTCCCACCGGTGGCTCGGCCAAATTCTTTTCACCGCTTGGGACTTACGACTTCATAAAGCGTTCCAGTATTCTTTCTTTTTCTGAAAACGCTTTTAAAAGAGTCGGTAAAGATGCCGAGCGTATTGCAGATGTTGAAGGTTTGGAGGCCCACGGCAATACGATCAGAATCCGGATGGGGGAAGAAATATAATAATGTTCGATCTTGAGAAACTGATAAGGCCCCAGGTGAGGGACCTCAAGGCCTATCATGTCAATGAGCCTTCAGTTGATGTAAAGCTTCATGCAAACGAGAGCCCCTGCAATCTTGATAAATCGGTTGTTGACAAGATAAGCGCAGAAATTCAAAGGATCGATTTCAACAGGTACCCCGACGCCGCATGTGAAGATGTAAGGAATATCCTTGCAGGGCAGCTCTCTGTAGAAAAAGACCAGATCCTGGCGGGCAACGGCTCTGATGAACTTATCCAGATGATAATCATGGCTTTTGGGGGACATGGTTCTCCTGTTATTATTCCTCACCCTACTTTTTCAATGTACAAAAACATCGCCTTTGCCATGGGTGAAGAGGTCAAGGTCATTCCCCTGGATGAGAATTTTGACCTGGACCGGGATGCTATGGTCAGTGAAGTAAAGAAGGGGCCTTCCATCACCTTCATCAGTTATCCCAATAACCCCACAGGCAACTGTTTTTCCGAAGAGACGATAAGAGATATCCTTGAGGCATCAAAGGGGATCGTGGTTATTGATGAGGCCTATTTTGATTACAGCAAAAAGTCATTCCTTGACAGCCTGGGCGCTTATCCCCATATGATTATCCTGCGCACACTTTCAAAGATCGGTATGGCATCGCTCAGGCTGGGTATTCTTATTGCCTCCCGGTCCATGGCCGACATTATTAACAGGGTAAGGCTTCCTTATAATATAGGATCGCTGCAGCAAAGAGCCGCCTGTATCGCCTTAAAAGAAAGAGAGAGAATTGATAGGGAAAGCAGTATCATTATTGAAGAACGGGAAAGAGTATTTGCAGAAATGAAAAAAATTGAAAATATCGATATTTTTAATTCTCACTCAAATTTTATTCTTTTCAGAATCGATAATGGAGGGAAAATTTTTGATAAACTGGTAAAAAAAGGTGTGCTTGTGAGAAACTTCGATAGCGAGGGACCTTTAAAGAATTGTTTGAGAGTAACCATGGGAACACCTCTTGAGAATGACATTTTTCTTAGCAATATCAAGAACATATAAATGTGATAAAGATTGAAAAAAATGTGGTAAAAAGTATTTGACATTAAGAATCAGTATGTTAGTATTAGTTGAAAGTCGATAATTATCTATTTTATTCATTATAAGGAGGGATTTATGAAGTTAAAGTCAGTATTGTTATATGCGTTTTTAGTCGCATTTCTGGCAGTATATTCAACGGGTTGCCAGACACCACCACCACCTGTGGAGGAGCCAGTTGTTGAGACACCCCCGCCAGCAGAGGAAGAAGTTGTCGAGGCGCCTGTTGTGGAGGAATACGTAGAACCACCGATGCCTGTGGAGGAGCCTGAAGCGCCTGTCGTTGAAAGCTATGATAAAACGGCACATGTTGTTGTAAAAGGTGAAAACCTCTGGACCATATCCGAATATGGCGATGTATACAGCGATCCTTTCCAGTGGCCTGTTATTTACAAGGCTAACAGGAATCAGATCAAGGATCCTGACCTTATCTACCCTAATCAGGAATTTGAAATTCCAAGGGACGTAAGCCAGGAGGAAATCGACGATGCTGTCCATGAAGCAAAAACAAGGGGCCCCTGGTCTCTCTGGGACGGCAAGTAAGATTTAACATACAAAGAATTAAGGGGCGGCAGGGTAAATCTGCCGCCCCTTTTTTTATATCTTTTTTACCTGTTAAGAGTTGTCGCAAATGGGGTTTCAGCCCTATTGGCCCCTATGCTTTCTCTTGATTTAGATGCTGAAAAGAGGGTAGTTTTTTTAGAGAAATCTGAAGAAACGGGAAGAATTTGGAATTAAAATTTAATCATTCAAAAGAGCTTACACTGGGTGTAGAGCTCGAGATCCAGTTGCTAAACGGGAAGAGCCTGGAGCTTGCCCCCGCCTCTAATGAAATACTCTCCATTGTCGGGAATTGCAACAGTTCGATCAAGCATGAACTTATGCTTTCTAATATTGAGGTTAATACAAAAGTATGCAATAACATGGCGCAAGTTCATGCCGATATGAGTGAAACCTTAAAAATTCTCGGTGAGGCCGCCCTTAAAAATGGAACAAAACTATCCATTGCCGGGAGTCACCCCTTTTCTCACTGGAAAGAACAGCTCATAACAGAAGATGAACGTTATGAAAGGCTTCTTAATAAACTGGCGATTATTGCAAGGCGCTTCAATATTTTCGGTCTTCATGTTCATGTCGGCATCGGTGATGGTAAAAAGTGCATGTATATTATGAACAGGTTGCTTTATTACCTCCCATACCTCCTGGCCATTTCATCAAACTCACCATTTTGGAATGGCTACGAAACAGGCCTTAAATCCTACAGAAGCAAGGTCTTTGAAACGCTGCCTACGGCAGGTCTTCCCTTTTACTTTAAGGACTGGGAAGACTATGCCTTTCTTGTTGATAAATATATTGCCACGGGGACAATAGAGACAATACGGGAAATATGGTGGGATGTAAGGCCACATCCCGATTTCGGGACCATTGAAGTTCGTATCTGTGACAGCCCTTCTTCCATAAAGGAAGTGATGGCAATAACAGCGCTTATTCAGGCCCTTGTTGCAAAGCTGGGTGATGATTATGAAAATGGAATTGCTATTCATAGTGCACCGCCATGGGTAATCAGGGAAAATAAATGGAGGGCAAGCCGTTATGGTCTCGATGGTACCTTTATTAGTGAAGATGCTTCTCAAACCATAGAGATAGGCCAGGCTCTAAGAGCACTTGTTAAAGAACTGCAAAGTTATGGAGAAAAGCTTCAATCTCTAAAGGAGCTGGATTATATCAATGAGATCATCAACATGGGTGATGGTGCTTCGAGGCAGCTGAACCTTTTTGCAGAGTCTCGCAATTTAAAGACTGTTGTAAACGGGCTTTCAACCAGTTTTATGGATGAAATTCTTTAAAAGGAAATATTATCAACCAATGAGAGGTGTAATCTCGGCTGGTCATAAACTGACTGCAGAAGCCGGTATAGAAATTTTAAAAGAGGGAGGTAACGCTTTTGATGCAGCAGTTGCCGCATCATTTGCTTCTTTTGTTTGTGAATCACCGCTTACCAGTATAGGTGGAGGCGGTTTTTTTATGGCCCACTCCAAAGAGGGGGAAACCCTTGTCTATGATTTTTTCCCCAATGCTCCGGGATTGGGAAAAAAACCTTCCTGTGATGACCTTGATTTTTACCCCATAGAGGTAGATTTTACAGGAACCATACAAGAGTTTCATGTTGGCAGAGGGGCTGCCGCTGTCCCCGGATGTATGGCCGGGCTAAATGCCGTAGTGGAAAAGCATTGCAGCCTGCCTCTTTCCGTCCTTCTTGCTCCTGCCATTGATTTTGCCCGCAACGGTATTATTATGAATGCCGAACAGGCTTACTTTAAGAAACTCCTCACGCCAATTCTCATGATCTCTCCCGATGCGAGAAAAGTTTATGCACCGGAGGGCGTTATGTTAAAAGAGGGAGAGACGGTGTTTAAGAAAGATATGGCCAACACTATGGAGTACCTTGCGAGAGAGGGTCTTCACATGTTTTACCGGGGAGATATTGCAAAAAAAATAGCAGCGGAATTTAGTGACGGCGGACTCATCAGGGAAGCTGATCTTGCAAACTATAAAGTCGAGGTAAGAAAGCCCGTAAAAACAAGCTACAGAGGAAGAGATATTTTTCTTAATCCGCCTCCATCGTCGTCAGGGGGGTGCCTAATTGCATTTTCATTAAAAATGCTGGAAAAAATTGATATTGCTTCCCTTGGCTTCGAGAGCGCTCAATATATGAGCCTCTTGTATGAGATGATGAGAGTTACCGATGATGCAAGGGGTGAGGATTTTGATCACAGAGTTTACGAAGAGGATATTATTGAAACCTTTCTTTCTCCCGAAAGGATAGAATCCTACAGAAAAAAGATGGCCCATGAAAGTAGTCTGCTTTTGGGTACAGAGAGACCGTCCACGGGAAATACAACGCACATCAGTGTTCTCGATGAGGCGGGTAATGCCGCCTCTGTGACCACCTCAAATGGTGAAGGCTGCGGTCATATGGTGACAGGCATGGGCATAATGTTAAACAACATGCTTGGTGAAGAGGATATTAATCCTCATGGATTTCATCAACATAAACCGGGAATGCGCATGTCTTCCATGATGACACCGACCATCGTCATGGATGGAAGAAGACCCGCAATCGTTATGGGAAGCGGAGGGAGCAACAGGATAAGAAATGCCATTTTACAGGTTATTATCAACCTTATTGATCACAAAATGGATATTAATAATGCCGTTAATTCGCCGAGAGTTCACTGGGACAAGAAATCTTTCCAGGTAGAGGCCGGTATAGCCAGCAAGTGCCTTCATATTCTAAAATCAACGGGAGTTTCACTCAACTGCTGGGAAGATAAAAATATGTATTTTGGTGGCGTCCATACTGTCGCATCTTTTGGAGATGAAGACGGACTATCAGGAGCCGGCGATCTAAGAAGGGGTGGTGTTTGTTTGTCAACAAAGGGGTGAAAGAGCTTTAATCCCGGCATTGTCCCCTTAGGAAATTGCGCCGATGTTCATCCCCCTTCAAGGGGGAGGTCAGGAGGGGAGGGAGCTTTTCCGAAGAATAGAAACTAATTTCCAAAAGGTATATTTATGCTCAATCAAATAAATAAAAAATCGGAAGAAATAAGGGAAAGACTCATCAATTTCAGGCGTGAAATGCATAAACGCCCCGAACTGAGCGGCCATGAAGAAAATACGGCTGCCTTTGTTGCCGGTGTGCTCGAAGCAAATGATATTGAGGTGAGGCGTAATGTCGGTGGTCACGGGGTTACAGGAGTGCTGAAAGGGGCAGGCGAGGGACCGGTTATTGCTTTTAGGGCTGATATGGATGCCCTTCCTATTCAGGACCGGAAAGAGACAGACTATGCTTCGCAAATACCGGGCATTATGCATGCTTGCGGCCATGACGTTCACACTGCCATACTTATGGGAACGGCAATCATTTTAGCCGGTATGAAAGAGAAACTCAAGGGAAGCCTTCTCTTTATCTTTCAGCCAGCAGAAGAGTCTATTTACGGTGCTGAAGCGATGATTAAAGACGGTGTACTTGAAGATCCCAAACCTGACGCCATTGTGGCCCTCCATTGCCTGCCTGAAATGGAGGTGGGCAAGGTCGGTGTTAAGGGAGGAATGATGACTGCCGCTGCCGATCTGGTAAGCATTACGGTGAAGGGGAAAAGCGGCCATGCATCGAGGCCGCATCAGACGGTGGATGCCGTTCTTGTCTCTTCCATGGTGATTAATGCAATACATCATATTATCAGCCGCAGAACTAATCCACTGCATCCGGCCGTTATTTCTATTGGAACGATCAACGGAGGGAGGGCGGAAAATATTGTTGCCGATCACGTTGAGATGAAAGGCACGGTGAGAACCCTCGACAGTTCGCTGAGAAAGAGAATGCCTGCACTTATTGAAGATGTTGTTCGGGGCATAACGTCTACCATGAGTGCTACCTATGAATTTGACTATAAATTTGAATGTCCTGCCGTTATTAATGATCATAGGCTAAATGATTTTCTGAAAGATTGCATCAATAACATAGTGGGTAAGGAAAATGTGATCGAGCTTGGTGAACCGATGATGGGTTCGGAAGATTTTGCCCTTTTCAGTGCAAGGGTGCCGGGCGTGCTTTTCAGGCTTGGTACGGGCAACATGGAAAAGGGGATTGATGCCCCGCTTCATAATCCGAAATTTGATGTTGATGAAGAAGCCATCATTATCGGTACGAGGATAATGGCCCATGTTGCTGCAAGTTATCTGTCGGGGAAAAAAGAACTTACCGCCTGAGGGAATAGATGAAATTAACAGAGCCCATGAAAGATACAGAGGCCATATTCAGTGCAGCTCTTAAGGCCGTCGATCCTTACGGTTGCATTAAAGAAAATATGACCCAGGTTAAGGAACTTTACTCTTATGGCGAATATGAAGAACTCTATGTTATTGCTGCGGGGAAAGGGGCCTATGCCATGTGCAAGGCCGCTGAAGAACAGCTGGGAGACTTGATTACAAAGGGAATTGCCGTTACAAAATATGGCCATGGGGGAGTGCTCCATAAGATCAAAATGCTTGAGGCTTCCCATCCGCTTCCCGATGATAAGGGTGTCGCTGCCGGAGAGAAGCTGATCGAGCTGCTTAAGGATTCCCGTGAAAAGACACTCCTTCTCTGTCTCATTTCCGGTGGCGGTTCTGCGCTTCTTGTGGCTCCTTCCGAGGGAGTCAGCCTTGAAGACAAGAAGAAGACAACAGACCTTCTTCTAAAGGCCGGTGCTGAGATTGATGAACTCAATTGTGTAAGGAAGCACCTTTCGCGCCTCAAAGGCGGAAGGCTGGCACAGCTGGCCTCACCATCGACAATAATTTCATTCATCCTTTCCGACGTCATTGGTGATCACCTCGATATTATTGCCTCGGGCCCCACGTCGGCAGACAGGAGTACCTTTAAAGATGCTCTTGCCGTTATTGAGAAGTCCAAGATCAAGGATTATACGCCGCCATCGGTGTTAAACTTTCTCACTGCCGGTTCTATCGGTCTTGTGGAAGAGACGCCCAAGCCGGGAAGTGAAGTGCTGGACAGGGTGAAGAATGAAATTGTAGGAAATAATTCCATTGCCCTTGAAGCTGCAAAAGAGAAGGCCCTTGCCCTCGGTTATAAAGTGGAGTTGACAACGTCTGCCCTCTCCGGTGAGGCAAGCAAGGTTGCTTCCCAAATGGCAAAAGAGGCAGTGCGTAGGAGAAAGTCCCAGGGGCCCGGTGAAAAACTCTGCCTTCTATCGGGAGGAGAAACAACGGTTAAAGTAAAAGGGAATGGCAAGGGAGGGAGAAATATGGAATTGGCCCTTGTTTTTGCCGATAAAATTAAAGGGAAAAAGGGGATAACCCTTCTTTCTGCCGGAACGGACGGTACAGACGGGCCAACGGACGCCGCAGGTGCTATCGTTGACGGTGCTACAGTGATTGATGCGGAAGCGAAGGGGCTTGATGCTTCAGACTTTCTTAAAAATAATGATTCCTACCATTTCTTCAGCAGGAGCAGCGGACTTTTCAAAACAGGCCCTACAGGGACGAATGTCATGGACATTCAGGTGATGATTATTGAAGGGGATGGTTAGGGAAGAGCAGGAAAGCGTGATGTTAATGGGATTACCTCCCCTCATTCCTCTCCTTGTAAAGGGGAGGCTATGAGGGGTGGTTAGCAAAGCGGGGTTACTATGCAATATAAGAGTAAGTTTATACTGGAATATTCTCCCCACTTTGTGTAAAATAGCCGCTTTTTTAATCAATTAAAATAACTGGAGGAGTGAGTTGTAATGGAAAGAACACTTTCAATAATCAAGCCCGATGGCGTTAAGAAGAATGTTATCGGTGAAGTAATCAAGCGCTTTGAAACAAATGGTCTAAGACCGGTGGCTATGAAGATGCTTCATTTAACCAAGAAAGAAGCCGGAGGTTTTTATGCCGTTCATAAAGAAAGACCTTTCTTCAATGATCTTACCGACTTTATGTCTTCCGGGCCCTGCCTTGTCATGGCGCTGGAAGGTAAAAATGCAATTGCCAAAAACAGGGAGCTTATGGGTGCAACTAATCCTGCCGATGCCGACGCCGGTACGATCAGGGCTGACTTTGCCGACAGCATCGACAACAACGTTGTTCATGGTTCCGATGCGCCTGAAACAGCTGCCTTCGAGATAGGATACTTTTTTAATGCCCTCGAAATTGCCGACAGGGTATAATTAAGATGATTTGACCATAAGCGCCCTTTGCTAAACCTGGAAACGACATTTGGATCATGGTTTCTAGCACAACATCTTGATTCCACAGCACTTCCAAAAAATACCCGCTTAACCTGTGGGTGAAGCTAAGATTTTTTGAAAGCACCGTGAAACCAATATGCTACACTATAAATCCACGCCCAATTGTCATTTCCAGGTTAAAGGGCGCTTTTTTTAGATTAAATTTGAGCTTATATGCTATTTCCTGTTCTTCATATCGTGCATCTTCTCACGGCTATCCTTTGGATAGGAGGGCTCGCTTTTATTACAACCCTCATCCTGCCCATGATCGTCAAGATGCCTCATCCTATGGAAAAGGTACTTCTTTTTCAGAGACTTGAGCATAGGTTTGCTCCCCTTGCCCGGATTTATACGGCAATCGTCGGTATCTCCGGCTTCGGTATGTTTTTCATGATGGATTTACAGGATATTGTTTTTAAGGAAGAAGGCAAATTTCTGCTTTTCATGATTATTATCTGGATTTTCTGGGTAATCATGCTCTACGGTCTCGAGCCTCTTGTCGTTAAGAAAATGCTCGACAGGCTGGCAAGCCGGAAGGGAGATGGCCTTGAGATAGAAGACGTTTTCAAAAGAATGAATATTCTTCACTGGGTACTGCTTACCATTTCACTGGCCGCTTCGGCTTCGGGCGCTGTTTTTGCCCATTCCCTGTTCTGATATTCCCCTTAAATTAAATCATCTCTTAAGGCATCCATTGTTATCGCTTTGACAATTGGCTATACTAAGTAACAAGCAATGCCAACTTCCGTTTCCAGGAGTCCGGCAGGCTCCTATGGTAAAGGCTTTTTTTCTTTACTTACATTAACCTTGTCATTACCGATAAGCGATGAAAACAATCCTTTTCTCAAACATACTTTCCTTCTTTTTCATCATTATTTTATTCTCTGCCACGACCATTTTTGCTTCCAAACCTGAGGAATCCTCATTTGTTATTCATGAAAAGGAAGCGATGAAAGAGGATAAAGAATGCAGAAACCCCATAAGTTGCTTTTCAACGGCTATTTTTTATATGGAAGAGGGCCGCAGGGAAAAGGGGCTTTTACTTTTAAAAAAGATCGAACTCCTCTATCCTTTTACGACCTGGAAAACACGGGCCGCCTATATTCAGGGAAGGGAACTTCTCCGCGCAGGCAGCCCGGAATCGCTTCTTTATCTGGAAGAAGCAATGGCATTGACCTCAATCAGGGATTATGTTCTCCTCGATCTTGCCATGGCCTACAGGCTTGCCGATAAAAATGAAGAGGCCCTTGCCTTGTACAGCCGTCTCCTTGATGAATATGGAGAATCTCTTTTAAGGGAAAAAGCGCTTTTTGAAAGATCGATGGCTTTAATCGATGCAGCTAACTGCCTTGCAGCGATTAAGCAGCTTGAAGACTTTATCGAGGAATTTCCAGGCAGTGAGTTTGTTCCTGATGCCATGCTCAATATGATTCAGTGTGCCATAAAATCGAACCGCGAAGCTGAGATTAATTATTCCATAAAAAAGCTGCGAACTTTTTACCCCATATTGCCCCATGATAAGGAAGAGGAAGCCAATGAGATCCTCTCAACGATAAGTGACGCCAAAGTTGCTGCTCTTGCATTCAGTAAAGAAGAGCGGTATGAGCGCAGCAAAGCCTTTTATAAGCATGGCATGTTTAAGCAGGCCGTGGACAGCCTTGGCCCTTTAAGTACTATGAAGGATGGCAGCGTCATTTATTTCGCAGCTAAAGCCCTCTTCCGGGCCAGAAAATATAGTGAAGCCAGGTTCATGTTGAGAAAACTTTTTATTTTAAAAAATGAAGGGGAACATATCTCGGCAATTCTCGACGGTTACCGGCTTCTGGCGAGGATTGGCCGAAGGACCGGTAACGGCGCTCTCATAAATGAAGCGGAAAGGGCCTTGAATGAGCTTGCTCCTGCCGGTAAGCAGCGGGGTATGGTTCTGCTTTATAGGGGAGGAGATTACGAAGACAGAAAGAGATACAATAAAGCGTTAACTATTTACAGGACCATCTTTTCGGAGATCGAAAGCAGCAATATTGTTGCAAATGCTCTCTGGCGTTCAGCCTGGATCAGGTACAGGATGGGAAAATATAAAGCGGCCATGAGGGATTTTGCATCATATCCAAAAAAATTTCCAAATGGCTACAGATATAGTGACTTTCTTTACTGGCGTGGGAGATGTGAAGAAAAACTGGGCAAGAGGAAAAAAGCAAAGGCCACTTACAGGAAGATAGTCGAAAGAGGAGGGGCTGGTTATTATAATTACGCGGCCCTTGAGAGACTCGATAAAATAAGCAGAAAAAAGAAGAAGGCTAAAAAAGGAGTTCCTTTAAATGACGTGAAAAAAAAGGCAGCCCTATTAGAAATAATGCCTCCTCAAATAACTGCTGAAAGAGCTTATAGGGCAGCGGAAGAACTGCTGATCCTGGGGCAAAAAAAAGAGGCCGTCAGTGAACTGGAAGTGCTGGCAAAAAAATACGCAAAAAATGAATTATTTCTTATTAAAATAATCGGCTTAATTTACCGGTCGGGAGAATTTCATAAAACCTACATGATTGTGCAGAACTACTTTAGCCACATTTATGGAGGGGCCTGGAAAGATGCCCCTTATGAGATAAAGACACTTGCCTTTCCTCTGCCTGTTGTAAGCTACGTTGAAAAGCGGCAGCCATCGGGTTCGGCAGACCCCTATCTTGTGGCTGCCGTCATGAGAGAAGAGAGCGCTTTTGATCCAATGGCCCTCTCGCCTGCCGGTGCCATGGGCTTAATGCAGATTATGCCTGAGACGGGAAAATACCTGGCTAAGAAATACAAAAAACGTCCTTTCCATAAGGACCATCTCTTCGACCCTGATACGAGCATCCGTTTGGGGGGGCTTTACCTCGGGCAGTTGAAGAGACGTTTCAAGGGGGATATTGTTTATACCATCGCCAGTTACAACGCAGGACCGACGGCAGTTGCCAGGTGGGTAAAAAAGAACCGGATGGAGAAGGATGAATTTATTGAAACCATCCCTTATAACGAGACCAGGGCTTATACGAAACGGGTGTTAAGGAGCTATTCTCAATATCTCAAGCTGGCGGGTAAAGAGATTCCTGATCTTTTTTAACCCCTAAGTCCGGCTGGCTTCTGGCGGGTGCGATTTCCCCTGGATTGCTGCGGGATGGTTGAATGTTTTTGCTTTTTTTAAATAATGATTAAGTCAAGTTGGTCAAATGTCAAAGGTTTATAGGAGGCTGCAAAATGATTATCACAAATATTGAATCGGTACCGGGAAAGACAATTGTTGAGCATTTTGGAATCGTATCGGGAAGTACCGTCAGGGCAAAGCATATAGGCCGGGACTTTATGGCCGGCCTTAAAAATATTATCGGAGGCGAACTAAAAGGCTATACGGAGCTTCTTCAGGATTCAAGAAATCAGTCTGCAGAGCGCATGGTTGAACAGGCAAAGCAAATGGGAGCCAATGCCATCGTTAATGTTCGATTTGCCACTTCATCTGTTGCCCAGGGAGCGTCCGAGCTTTATGTTTACGGTACGGCTGTGAGAGTTGAATAGTGAGGGAGGTCAATTGCCATGTTTGAATTAATAGTATTCCTTATACTGACTGCTGCCGGTTATATAATGGGTACCTTAGCCGAGAAGAAGCACTACAAGTCCATTGAGGCGAGGGAAAAGAAATTTATCAAGATGGCTGCCGTTAATTTCAAAACCCTTCCTTCGGGGGAAATAAAGGCATCAAGGTTTGCTTTAGGTAACGTAGTGGTTTCCATTGATTATTTTAAAAGAATCCTGGCAGGGCTCAGGAATATTTTTGGTGGAAGTGTGGCTTCTTATGAAACGCTCGTTGACAGAGCGAGACGTGAGGCCATATTGAGAATGAAAGAGAGCGTTCCTGGAGCCGATATGATCATCAACGTGAGGATAGAGACGTCGACTATCGGAAAAAATGCCAACAGGAGAAAGCAGATCGGGAGTGTGGAAGCCCTGGCCTATGGTACGGCAATCAAGTTTAAGGAAAAAGCTTGAAGTATACTCCCAAAGCGCTTGAAGGGAACGTTAATGTAACAAACGTGTCTCCCGTTAAGGAGTTTTTTGTCCTTATGGGGGGAGTCCTTGCCATCGTGATTATTATTTATGCTGCCCTCGGTATTGCAGTAGACCAGATGGTAGAGCGCATACCGCAGAAGATGGATTCACTTCTTGGTGTCGTTTTTTCGGCAAAGTTTTCAGATGAAAAGAGAAGTGACGATGAAATTAAACTCCAGAGGATGGTCGATGAACTCATCGAAAAATATCCTCAAATGGGAAGTGACTACAGGGTTCATATTGTTGATTCCAGAACGGTAAATGCCGTTGCCATGCCGGGCGGTAATATCATTATTTTTTCACAGCTTTTAAGTGAAATAGAGTCGGAAAATGAACTTGCCTTCATCCTTGCCCACGAACTGGGGCACTTTGCCAACAGGGACCACCTTCGTGGATTGGGCCGGGGACTTATCCTTATCGCTCTTTCCACTATGATTATGGGTCAGGACAGTGCCGCCACGGATTTCCTCATGAATTCTCTGGTTACAGCAGAAATGAAGTTTTCTCAATCCCAGGAAAAGTCAGCCGATGCCTTTGCCCTTGAAATGCTTAGTCGCAGATATGGGCATGTATCAGGAGCCGGTGATTTCTTTAAAAGGTTAAATTCGAAGAATAAGGCGGGTAAAATACGCTATTATTTTGCCTCCCATCCTCATCCCGAGGACAGGATAAAGGCGCTTGACAGGCTGGTTAAGGAGAAAAATTATTCTATGGGAGAAATAAAAGGGGTTGAGAAAAACCTGTTGCCATCAGGGCAAGAGTAACTGAATAAAATGGTTATGGATTGATTTATCAATCATTAAATCCATACTCATAAATGAGGAATTCAATAAGCTCGCTATCGATAATATCGATCCCTTCAATTTCGAAACCCGTTGCGTAATAGTCGGGATTAACATCCTTTTTGCTCCATTTACTGACAGCCCTGCAATTAATCTTGTCTCTTCCATCTACCTCGTCAGGGAGAACAATTTCGAGTTGAAAATGTTTGTTTGCTTCGATCATATCCCTGGTTATGACCATAATGCCTTCTTTAGAGATATCCACCAGATGCGCTGAAAAGAGGGGGTTCGATTTATCATGAACCTCTGAAAAGTAAATAATATGCTTCCTCGGCAGTCTTCTCTCATTCTTCCCCATCTCCCATACCCTCCTCATGTCCCGTTATTCTCTATAGCAGATAATCATAACGCAAAATAGAATATTGTCAAACGAGAAACTATAATAAATCAAACTATGTTTTCAAACCGGAAAGGAGGGATTTTTTGCAAGGTCAAGGAAATCAATGATTTATCAAGGTATCTTCCCGATTATGAATCGCATTATTTCGCATAGGGCCTCTTTCTCATGGCGGTTCATTTCTCTTCTCCTTTTATGGGTTTTGCCGAACTAATTGGGAGTATCGATGGGCTCTACCTTTTTCAGCCATTAAATTGATTTTATGGAAATGATGGTATACTAACTGATAAGATCAATCCTATTCATTATGAAAGGTATCGCGGGATATAAGCCATTTGCTTGCATCCTGCTGCGGTTAACTATGAAAATGACAACTAAACAATTTATGGCATTTATTACGTTATTGATTTCTTTCCCCTGTTTTAAAGTTTATGCAATTGGAGGAGGGGAAGCGATAAATCAAAAAGTAACTTATTATAAAAATGGAAAAGCAATTATGCTATTTGATGCTAATGACAAAGATAGAGAAAAAAATCTCATTTTAGCCTGTGAAGAATTTCTGGTTACCGGGAATGACAGGCTTAAACTATTTGTAACTAACGAATTACTAAAAAGAAGTAGAGAGTTAGGGGCGCTGGAGATATCATACGGCACGCCAAAAAAAATTAAGATTTATAATAAGTCAATTTCCGTCAAAAAATTGTTTTTGCCTTTAAAAGGAAAGTTTTCTGCCTATCCCGCTATTTTTTACGAAACATTCCCCTCGAAAGAAAGAGGCGTTATTGTTAACATTAAAGGCAAGGACATTTTTAAGAAAATTGTTGAACAATTAAAAAATAGTGGTCAATAATAGCCTTGTGTTTTATTTCAGGGCTATGGAAAATAATAGAAACAAGGCCTTTTACTGCCAGGAAGCAATTGCCTCACAACAAGCGGATTAGTCAATAATAGAGTAACTATCGATGAATATTAGGGAGATATTCCAGAATCATCATGGAATTTTTGTTTATATTTGTTGATATTATTGCCCTTTTATGGGATAAGGACTTTAGCAAGGCTTTTTTAATAATGGCCGCTGCCGTTAAACTAAATCAGGTTCATAATGACGGATACCAGAAAAAATATCGGTGATATTCTTCTTGATGAAGGGATTATCACCTCGTCCCAACTGAGGCAGGCTGTTGACCGGCAAAAACAGATGGGAGGCAAACTGGGGCAAAACTTTATCGATCTGGGCGTCATTGGAGAGGGAACTCTCCTTAAGTACCTGGCTCGCCAGTTCAACATACCCTGTGTGGATCTGACGAAAATTAAACTGGACCCTGAAAAATTTCCCCACTTATCTCCTGAAATGGGAAAAAAGTATGAGGTCATGCCCCTTGAGGAGAGAGAGCATGGCGGGAGGAAATACCTCTTTCTGGCTATGATTGAACCTGAAAATATGCTTGCTATAGAAGAGATTGAATTCCTGACGGGTTATACCATAAAACCTGTTATAGCCACCGATGCCCAGATAACGAGCGCTGTATCAAAATATTTCAATGGTGATAATTGGGTAGAAATCCCCCCCCTTAAAGAAAAGGTTGAAACCGTTCATCCACGGGATATTGAAAGAATGCATGACGATTCTCAAATCGAAAGGATGGAAACGGATAAAAGAGCAGGGCCCATGGAAAAAAATGTTGAAATGCTGGCCATGTTCAGGCTGCTTCTGAAAAAAGGCGTTTTTACAAAAGATGAATTTTTAAGGGAAGTGAAACACCTGAAAGACTGGAAAAAATAGTCGGGCAGGTCTCTAAAACTTTAGCGAAAGCTTAAAGCGCCCAGCGCTAAACAGATTGAGAAGAGTTAATCAATGAAAATAACAGTATTTGCAGTAGCTATCTCCTTCACACTTGCAATCATGACTGCCCCTTCATATGCCGATAAACGATGTGGCGGTGATTTGATTTCCACCGGTAAATTAATGTATGAAACGGAAGAAAAATGTGGTGAACCCTTATCAAAAGAAAGAGTAGGGGAAGTGAGATACCTGGTGGAAAAGGGCAAGGTTGAAAGGGTTATTTATATTACTGAACTGGTGTATAAGGAAAGCGGTGGTTACTATGTGCTTACCTTTGAGGGAAGCAGACTGATAAAATCTGAATTCCTGAGATAAAGATAAAATTATTTTCAAATGTGAAGCCCGAAGGCAGGAGGTTTGCCCTTCCACCTTCCGGCTTATGCGTACTTATTCCGGAAGCCCCTTATTGGACCTGGAAGTTGGCGCTGAATGCCGATGTATCATTGTCAGTCTGGATGGTAATGGCTGTTACCCAGTCGTTAACGATAACTCCTGTAACGGGCACATCGACCGTTGTGCCGACGGTAACAGCTGAACCGATAAATCTTTTACCCTCGCCAAATTCGGTGCCTGTACCATCATAATCAGAAAGATAAACTTCTACCCTGTCACCGGTGCTTACCCCGCTAACGTTGACTGTTGACGTCGATGCAGCCGTTATGGCGGGTCTTGCAATATTGTTATTGGCCCCGGTCAGCAAATAGATGGCGTCATCATCAATATTATCGCCGTTATTATAGAATGAATTCCTGCTCATTTTGATTCGCAAAGAGTTGCTGCTATTTAGATTGATTCCGTAAGTGGACATGTTGGCAATGATATTGCCTGCCTGGCCCGCCCCTTCTCCACCGATAACGATATTAGAGGTATATTTTGTTTCAATAGCGATATTTCCTTTTAATATCTGGTTCTGCCCGGGATTGGTTCCGAAGAAATTACCCATGACGGCCGTGTTATTGCCTTTGTAATTGTACACGGCAATATGTGATGATGAGAAAACGTTGCTGTCATTAAGCGTTGAATCGCTTGCCGCGATGTCTGGCCCGCCGATGGTATTATTATTGGCGTAAAGCAGATCGCCTATATTAATGGAGTATGTCTGCCCGCCGGCGCTAATTGTATGCCATGTTCCGGCGTTATAATAGGTGTCAAAGGTATTGCCTTTGACCTGATTATTCGATGCTCCCAGTTTAAAGCGGATTCCACTTTGAGAACCTGCTATAACATTGTTTTCTATGAAGCCGTTTGAACCGCCGAAATGAACGGCTGGCCCTGAGGTATTATTGGCGCATAAGGTCCAATCCGGCATGAGTCCAATCACATTGTTTATGATCCGGGACCCTGATCCGGAGAGGTCAATTGCCTCTGAATTTGCACAGGAAATATAGTTTCTGTCAGATGAATTGATTCCCCCAATAGTGGCATCGGCGCTGATAGAGACATTCACCTCGTTTTTGGCTGTACTATAAGCGGATAAATTGTCCGATGTAAAACCGAAGTGGTTACCGGTGAGAACCGTTCCACCGGCGCTGCTGTGGAATGCCGTCCAGAAGAGGGTAAACTGAATATTTCTTATCGTAATATTAGCTGCCGCAGATGAGGCTGAAAAATTGGTGTACTTTAGCGTTGAGTCAAAGAGGCAGGTAAAACCTGAACATAATCCATTGAAACGGATTTCAGGACCGTTACTGTTGGTATCCCCCTGAAGCGATGTTTGTGACTCTCCATCAATGGTTATATCAGGCTTCGTCAGTTGCGGTAAGGCGCTCATCTGGTTAAAAATGGCCACGCCGTTTGTTAGTGAACCTGCGGGGATATTAAACCAGATAGCGTTATTTCCACCGTCTGCTTCCAGGTTTGCAATCGCTTGTCTCAGACTGCCTGCACTATAGTCATCATTCGTATGAGTTACTATGTAAGCTGATGGCGGTGTAATAAAGAAGATTCCATCCGATGTGTCTTCAGACAGGTTGCCTGCTTTATCATAAGCTGTTATTTTTATGATGGCTTTATGGGACGCAGTTGATGGAAGTGTCCATGGCCGGGAACCATCGTTTGTCATGAGGATTAATTGGGTATAGGATGAGCCGCCGTCCCATGAATAGGACAGCTTGAGTGGCGTTGTTTTCAGGTTCGCATCGCTTATATCCCCGCTGTTCCAGGTAATGTTTTGAGCGCTTCCGCCTGGCCAGAACTCACCGCCATTTGGTGATGTTAATGTTGAAGAAAGCATGGAGGGGTTCATTGTATCGAGGATGATCGTATTACTTTGAAAAGCCGACTCTCCGGCGCTGTTTCTTACTTTGCTATAGACCCTTTTCAAACCGTTGGCGGCGGAAAGAGAATAGACGTAATTTGCGCTGAAAGGTATCCAGCCCGTTGAGTTGATCGAAAAAGCTGAATCTTCTGCCAGAATCATCTCGGTGGGATTATTGGAGGCGCTTATAACAAGGTTTACTGACTGGCTGTTGGTATATCCCGTCTCTGCCGGTTCCGGATCTGTGCTGTCATTATCGCTTATTGAAATTCCGCCTAGCAGGGGAGGGGCGGGTTGAATTGCAAAGTCGGCGTCGGAACTGTCTGTTCCAAAATTCCCTGCTTTGTCGAAGGCTGAAAGTTTGACGCGAAGGTTGTTGCTTTGTATGACAGGAAGGGTCCAGTTGTAGACGCCGCTGTTTGTTGTCTCTGCTGCGATACTATTGGGATAGCTTGCGCCGCTGTCCATGGAATAATGGAGAGAAATGGGAAGGTCCTTCAGGTTGTCGTCGGAGACAGCACTCCATGTAATATTCCGGTTTGTATTTTGCAGCCAGCTTTCCAGGCCATTAGGCGAAGTTAGCGCATTGGCGGCCACCGTTGGTGAAATCCTGTCAAGAATAATTGAAGCGCTCTTGACATGTGAAGAACCGCCCGTACCCCGTAATTGACAATAGACTGTCCTGGAACCATCACCACCGGACAGACTGTAAGTATGGGGAGACAGGTAAGTAATCCATCCCGTTGCATTGGCGCTGAAAGAGATATCTTCGGCACACTGCATTTCCGTCGGAATCTCTCCGCCCGCAATAAAGCTTATTTCTACAGTGCTCTCATTTGTATATCCCGCCTCGGCAGGAAGAGGGTCCGCGGGGTTTGCATCAGTTACGGAAATGGCCGTCAATACTGGAATTGTATGTGTCCGATAGTATTTATATATAGTCGTTGAATTGTCAAAATGACAGGATATTTTGCATGTATTAAGAATATTGGAACTATTGCGCATTATTCCATATTCTCCCCTGTCATCGGCACGCCACTGGATTTCAAAAGCGCCACGCGTCATACGGATGGTTGGAATGTCCGCGCCGTAGCTCTCTCCATGGGGATTATGGCATGCGGGGCAGTTCATGCGTGAGTTTGCCGCGCCTGTT
>JAOUBX010000047.1 GCA_029860075.1 Deltaproteobacteria bacterium
TTCCGTTAATCCAGAAAAACATGACCAGGGCTAAAATAAGAGGCAGCGCACACATTTCGGGATTAACGGAAGCTGCGCCGGCAAGCACGGCAAAACTCCCGGCCATTCCGCCAATAATAATGTTGGCCCAGCTGCGCCTTTTGAGCCATACCGTATAGAGAACAACATAGACAAAGGCCCCTGAAAAAAGGTGAAGGCTTACCACGTAATTAAGTGTTACCGTTGAAAGAGAGAGCGCCATAATAATAAGAAGGGATGCCATCCAGAAAACAGATTTCGAAGAGGTCACCGCTCCCGCCGTAAGAGGTCTTCTCTTCGTTCTTCCCATCTTTTCATCAATATCCCTGTCAAGATAATGATTAAAGGCGCCTGAACCGGCAGATCCCATCATCATGGCAAGACTGAGGAGAGCCACATTTTGCCATAGTATCGTTTTTCCACTCGTCGTAGCAGAGAGCGCCCCCACAATGGCGCTGAAAGTAATGAGAAAAGCAATTCTCATTTTGAAAAGCGGCATATATTTTTTTATATCAATCATTTTTATACCTCCTGCCCGATAGAAAAGTTTACTCCGGCGATTGAGACGATTCCTTTTTACCCAGAATTGAAAAAAGTACATTATAAACGTAGCTCGCCCCCCCTGCAATGGCAACGAGGCCGCCAATACCCATCATAGTCATACCGGCAATTTTTGCAAAATTATCCAGGCCCTGCGCGGCGCCATAGGTTTTCCTCGCTACCCCGTGCCCCCCTGCCCAGAACATGCCTATAACGAAGAGGAGTTGTCCCACACCATAGATGTAAGGTTGCAGACGTGCCAGCCCGGGACAGGGAACAGGCCTTTTCATGGCAGGCAGAATATAGTAGGTAAGCCCCATAAAAGAGATGGTAACAGCGCCGATAACACCATGATAATGCGCCGGAATCCGGGTATTACTCTCCTGGATGAAAATGGCAAATATGCCGCCCGTTGCAAAGAGGATGATAGAAAAGAAAAGCGCCGAGAAACCGGGTTCCTTCCAGGGCAAAGGTGTCATTTTTGCGCTGTTAATTATCCCTCTTATAACGGCAAAACCGATCAATATAACGGTCGGGCCATAACCGTACTGCATAAGAATAGTAAATGCTACCTTATGATCCTGCGTCCCCCCTTCATAAAAGAAATAGAGAAAAGGAGCAACAAGAATAAAGGGCAAAAAGAGTGCAAATAGAAAAGAACCCCATTTATCTCCAACAGGCGAAACCTTGAGCGTCATTTTGGTAAGGAGTATCCAGGCAACGAGCATTCCAATGGTATTTGAAAACTGGAGGATGTGGCCGCCACCCCAGAAAAAATGCTCCAGGTATATAAACTTCTTCAAACCGTCAGGAAAGGTAAAGTAGGCCAGTTGGTAACAGAGAAGCGCTGAAAAAATGGCCACGCAACATACAACCATAGCAAAGGTTTCAGTCCTGAAAATGTTGTCACCCGCCTTCTTTCCCGACATGTAGGTGAGAACAATATTGATGAGATAAAGAAAAAGTCCCAAAGCAAAGAGAAAAAGGCCTGAGTAGTAAAGGGGATGATCGAGAACGGGAATGTAATTGGTGAACATGGGCGTGCCCAGACCGATCAGGGCGGGAGCAATAATACAGGCGGTTCCCACTGCTGAAACAGCAAAGCCTGCCATACCGAGTTTTATGGAGAAAGTAGACCTTCCCGAAAAACCTGAACTCGTCAGGACCCAGAGAATACCGTTAAAGGTAAGAAACCAGATTACAATAGACAGAACAACGTGGTCTACAAGAGCCACCCTGAAGTAGTCCTTTCCCGGAAGGAAATCCTGTATCTGCGGTGTCCTCGCCATAGCGAGAAGAAAAGCAAAGAGACCTGCAAAAATGAGGGAAACGATGGCAAGCATAAGCCAGGACGTAACCAGTTTCTCGCTCCCCTTGTCAATTTTGAAAATCCCTGTATCCCTACTCATAAAGCTGTCCTTAAATTAGAATGTAAAATTCTTTTTTTTTACCGCCTTTTTTTGGGCACAACTATATAGATTCAGGACAAAATAGTCAAGGATAATGAGGGCTTCCATAAGACATGAAAAGGCCTGAAAAAAGAGGCAAAGGAGAGGTAAAGCACTATGGTTACTATGGATTAGTAATCAGCAGTTAATGAATATTTTTCAAAAGAAAATAAAGATAACTGAACATTCACCCCCAAAAAAGCATTTGAACAGAAATTCTCACTGGATTATTGTGATACAACGGTTCTTTCCAGGATGATATTTCACAGATTTAGAAAAAAAGAATTTAATCTGTGTTAATCATAACTTACCTTTCTTTATCTCGATTTAAATGAGCTTTCCAGGGTTATACTTTACAAAGGAGGCCCTCCTCTTTCAAAAAAAGTAAGATACCAGTCAATTAACAGCTCTCCCCAGAAGAGGTAAATAATCGCACCCAGCGAAAGAAAGGGGCCAAAAGGAAGGGCAAACTTCCGTCCCTTGCCGCTCAGCGCCATAAGCCCTCCCCCAATGACAGTCCCCAGAAATGATGAAGCCATAAGGGTAAAAAGCACTCCCTTCCAGCCGAGAAAAGCCCCCACCATGGCAAGAAGCTTGATGTCTCCTCCCCCCATCCCCTCCTGCCCCGTGAGCGCTTCATAAACAACAGCCACCAGCAGAAGCAGACCGCCACCGGCAACAATGCCGATGAGGGAGTCCAGCCAGGTCAGGTAGGGTAGAAGGAATGAAGCTGCAAAACCAAGCGGTATGGCAGGAAGCGATATAACATCGGGAATAATCCTGTGATCCAGATCGATAAAAGTAATAACAATCAGCAATGAAACAAGGACCAGGTAAATGAGATAACTCAGGGTAGGACCAAAATGTATCATGAGCATGACAGAGGCAAGCGCCGTCAAAAGTTCGATCAGGGGGTATCTGAAAGAAATAGACATCTTGCAATGCCTGCACTTGCCCTGGAGAATGAGATAGCTCAAAAGGGGGACATTATCATAGAACTTTATGCCGGCTCCACAGCTGGGGCAGTGTGAAGGCGGGGAAACAATGGACTGTTTTTCAGGTATCCTGAAGATGCAGACATTAAGAAAGCTTCCGGTAACGGCACCCAGCACAAAAGCAAAGGCAAGAAAAAGCAGAATAAAAGGTAACAATAGACAAAGAACCTTTCAGAAAATGACATTTTTTATTCATAAAAGTAAAAATGAAGATTACCACATTTCATAAGATAAAAAAACCGCTTTAAAGGGGAATTTCAATCTTTCAACCCTGCCATTTACGGGTCTTGACATTAACATGGAGTCGTGTAAACTTATTTTACCTGAAAAAGGTAAAATTCAGACGTTGGGAGGAACCATGGAAAGAACATATAAACAAATCGAACTGATCGGTATTTCGGAGGAGAGTTACGAGCAGGCAATCCGCAATGCCATCAGTAAAGCATCACAGTCATTGAGAGGAATCAACTGGTATGAAGTCATGGAACAGCGAGGAAGAGTTGTGGACGGCAAGGTGACGGAATACCAGGTTATAATTAAGGTTGCATTCAAGCTGGAATGATCCCGGAAAAGGCAGTTGTTTCATGACTTCCAGCGCAAATGCCTGATTCCACAACGCTTCCAGACAATATCCGATTAAGCTGCCGGTGAAACTAAGATTTTTTGAAAGCGCTGTGAAAACAAAGTGCTGCACAATACATTCATACCAACTGTCCTTTCCAAAATAATAAGGAGGATGACATGACTGCAAAGGAAATCATCAAGGCAATCGCTCAACTTCCGGCAGAGGAAAAAGACAAGCTTTTCCTTGCTATTATGGAAGATTTTGAGGATGAGATGATGAAAAGCCCGGCATTTTTCCAACAGGCAACATCCATCATGCGTCAATACATGGAAAAAATGAGAAACAGCGGTATTGATGTCCGTGTTTTCGAAGAAATAGCTAAAAAATAACTTTTCTATGTCTAAACGCTGTGGTAGTATTTTCCCGGGCTTTTTTAAAGGGATATGCGACAGCATCCCCATCCAGGTAAATATTTCAGCAGTGATAAGGAGGCAATGGGAATAAAATTAAATCTCACCGTCAGGTTTTGCCTGCCTTTTTTTTCGGCATTGTTAATTCCATTTATCTGTCAGGCAGCCGACATAGAGGGCCCCAGGGCGTTGGGCCTTGGAGGCGCTTATACAGCTATTGCCGACGGTCCTGACTCTGTGAGAACCAACCCTGCCGGCATTGCAGCAAAAAGAATCTACAGCGCCACCCTTTCCCGCCATAGAACAGACAGTGACACAAATGCCGTTAATGCAACAATTATCGATTATAAAACGACAAATGCTCCGGTAGGAATCAGTTATACGAAAGAAGAACTGCCGAAAAATCAAAGGAAGTATGGCATATTTTCTGTCGCAGCATCAGCGCCGGCATCACTTATCGGAATATCCGCAAAATACTTTTGGGATGAATTGTCAGATAAAGAGGACTATTCCTATGACGCAGGTATTCTCCTTTTTCCCTATAAGGGACTGACTATTGGAGCTGCGGGAAAAAACCTGGAAAAAACAGACCTGCCTCATATTCATAAAAGTTATTCTGCCGGGATAGCCTATAGCTTTAATCATTCCATTACAGCAGCGCTCGATTATACGAAGGATGAAGATGCAATGGAAGATGACGGTATTACGGCCTTTGGCCTGGAATACTTTCTAAAAAAAGATGTCATCATAAGAGGTGGCTTTACAAAGAATGAAATCCGTGATATCGATTATTATTCAGCAGGCATTACCCTTTTTTCGCCAAAGCTCAGCCTTGAATACGGCTACAGATGGGATAAGGAAGATAGCGATAGCAATGTGCAGGCATTTTCAGCGATTTTTTACTTTTAATATTTTCCCTTCCCGGGATGAATTTTAAAACCTAGATGGGATCAATAGTTCATGCGAGGTATTAATTGAAAGGTATTATACTGGCCGGTGGTTCGGGCACAAGGCTCCATCCTATTACACGGGTCGTCAGCAAGCAGCTGATGCCCATATATGATAAACCGATGATATATTATCCCCTGTCTGTGCTTATGCACGCAGGGATTAAGGAAATACTTATCATCTCTACGCCCCGTGACCTCCCTCTTTTCAGGGAACTCCTTGGAGACGGCTCCAATCTCGGATTATCTTTAAGTTACGCCCAACAACCGAGGCCGGAAGGCCTTGCCCAGGCATTTATCATAGGGAGAGACTTTATTGCCGGAGAGCCCGTATGCCTTATCCTGGGAGATAATATCTTTTACGGACATGGACTTATTGAAACATTGAAGAAAGCTGCCGCTATCGACGACGGCGCAATTGTATTCGGTTACTGGGTGAGAGACCCCCAGCGGTATGGCGTCATTGATTTTGATAAAGAAGACAAAGTCCTTAGCATTGAGGAAAAACCTGCCAGGCCGAAATCGCATTATGCCGTGCCGGGAATCTACTTCTACGATGGAAATGCCGCTCTTTATGCATCGGCCCTGAAACCTTCTCCCAGAGGTGAATTGGAAATAACTGATCTTAATATTAAATACCTTGAAAAAAGTAAACTTAGTGTCATCAAGCTGGGAAGAGGGACTGCCTGGCTTGATACGGGAACCCATGAATCTCTCCTTCAGGCGGCAAATTTCATAGAAACCATCGAGCAGCGGCAGGGACTGAAAATAGCCTGCATCGAAGAAGTTGCTTACAGGGAAGGTTTCATTGATGCCGGGCAATTGAAAATACTTGCAGAGCCCCTTATGAAGGGAGGATACGGCAAATACCTCCTGGACATATTAAATGATGATGGTCATCGGGAATGAAGGTAAAAGAACTTGAAATTCCAGGCATACTGCTCATAGAACCAACCGTCCACAGTGACGAAAGAGGCTTCTTTATAGAAACCTACCATGCCGGACGGTATGCAGATTTCGGTATTCCCGACAAATTTGTCCAGGACAACCATTCCAGGTCATTGAAAGGAACCCTGCGGGGACTGCACTACCAGCTTAGTTCTCCCCAGGGCAAGCTGGTTCGCGTAACCAGTGGTGAGGTATTTGATGTTGCCGTCGATATAAGGAAGGGATCACCTTATTTTGGGAAATGGGTTGGTGTTATATTGTCGGCAGAAAATAAACATCAGCTTTATATTCCGGAAGGATTTGCTCACGGCTTCTGCGTAACCAGTGATTCTGCCGAGTTCCAGTACAAGTGCACCGACTATTATGCCCCTGCTGAAGAACGAGGTATCATATGGAGTGATCCCGACATTGGCATAGACTGGACTGTTGAAAAACCTCTTGTCTCAGAAAAAGACGGAAGATTAAAACGCTTATCAGACATGGCAGATGACCTGCCTGTTTATAAGGGGTAAAGTGAAGTTTTTTGTTGTCGGATCAAAGGGGATGCTCGCCTCCGATCTTATTCCGATCCTTGAAAAAGAGGGTCAGGTAACAGGAGGGGACCTCCCTGAGTTGGATATTACAAACCTGGATTCAGTCAGGAAAATACTTACCAGGGTAAAACCGGATATTGTTATAAATTGTGCCGCCTATACGGCTGTTGACAAGGCTGAAGAGGAAAAAGAGAAAGCTCATGCCGTCAATGGGCTAGGCACCGGAAACCTTGCCAAAATATGCAGAGAAATCAAGGCAAGGCTGATCCAAATCTCCACTGATTTTGTATTTGACGGAAAAAACAACAGGCCATACGTGGAAGAGGATGAAACCAATCCCCTCGGTGTTTATGGCGCCTCCAAACTGGAGGGGGAAAATTTGGTCAGAAAAGCCTTGAAAGACTATATTATTATCAGAACATCCTGGTTGTACGGCATCCATGGCAATAATTTCGTTAAAACTATAACACGCCTTGCAGCTGAGAGAGATGAATTAGGTATCGTTTTTGACCAGGCTGGAACACCCACTTATACGGTAGATCTTTCTCACGCAATATTTAACCTTATTACGGCAGAACCGGGTATTTATCACTTCTCCAATGAAGGGGTATGTAGTTGGTATGACTTTGCCTTTGAAGTCGAAGCTTTGCTGAAAAAAAATGGGAGATCATTAAATCTGCTAAATTTAAAACCGATACTTACACAGGATTACCCAACACCGGCAATGAGACCACCCTATTCAGTAATGAACAAAGCAAAATACAAAAGAATTACATCAGAATCTATTCCTCACTGGAGAAATGGATTAGTGAGATATTTTCAACAAGCAAAGGAAGAAGAAAACAAGGTTAATAAGTAGTTTACTTTCCAAGCTACTTATTAACTTTGCAGGAGAGCTGGAAAAATGAAAAATGAATCAAGAACATTCAATACAATTCTCATCACCGGTGGCGCCGGCTTTATAGGGTCCAATTTTGTTCGTTACATACTGTCAACACATCCTGATTGCAAGGTAATCAATCTCGACAAGTTAACCTATGCCGGAAATTTTGAAAACCTGAGAGAGATTGACAACAGCAATAACTACTCTTTTGTAAAAGGTGACATCTGTGATAAAGAGCTTGCAGAAGCGCTCCTGTCGGGAACTCATGAAGTTTTCAGAAAATGGAAAAAAAAAGGACAAACAGGTATTGACTGTATCATCAATTTTGCAGCCGAATCTCACGTAGACCGCTCCATACTCGGTCCCGAAGAATTCCTTAATACTAATATTATGGGAACATTTACCCTTCTTGAAGCAGCCCGCAAGCACTGGGAGGAAAACGATAATAAATATTTCCTCCATGTCAGTACCGATGAAGTTTACGGTTCCCTGGGAGAAAAGGGATATTTTACAGAGGAAACCCCCTATGCTCCGAACAGCCCCTATTCGGCATCAAAAGCGGCATCCGATCATCTTGTCAGAGCTTATCACCACACATATAAACTGAATACTATAACGACAAACTGTTCAAACAATTACGGCCCCTATCAGTTTCCTGAAAAACTTATCCCTCTTATGATCCTCAATGCCCTGGAAGGAAAACCGCTTCCTGTTTATGGAGACGGCAAAAATGTAAGGGATTGGCTCTTTGTAGATGATCACTGTAGCGCCATTGATAGAGTTCTCCATTATGGAAGAAATGGGGAGACCTACAATATCGGTGGCAATAATGAATGGAAAAACATCGATATCGTAAATCTTATTTGCCAGGCTTTGGATGAAATGAGCCCCTCTTCCCCTTTTAAACCTCATGCATCTTTAATTACTTATGTTAAAGATCGTCCAGGTCATGACAAGCGATATGCCATCGATGCATCAAAGATGAAAGAAGAGCTCGGCTGGGAACCTGCCTATACCTTTGAAAAAGGGATTGGGGAAACTATTATCTGGTATCTCAATAATAGGAAATGGTGCGACAAGATAAAGAGTGGTGAGTATAGGAACGACAGTAAAAAATAATATGACATTTTGCTCCATATATTCATATTCTGCTATTAGTACACACTCTATAAACCATACTCATGGGAGGCATTAAAGGAACCAATTATAGGCCCTTAATAACTTCAGGATTAAAACTGTACTATAAGGGAAAAAGAACTCCCAGGTTGTAAAAACATCTTTTCTCATGCCTCTCACTGTGGTAATATCCTGCCTTTGTTTATAGGGATTTTGCAGAATCATCCCATTATAATAATAAATTTATTTCATCAGTGAAAAATGGGGTAATGGGAATCATAAATTTAAAACTTTCCGGTGGGCCTTACCTGCCTTTTTTTTCGGCTATAACATTTCTATTCATCTGCCAGGCAATTTACATTCAGGAATCTAACTCAGCAGAAATGGAGAACGGCACAGTATCCTGTCAGAAGAAAGATTGTATCCTATCCCTAGCAGATTATTCCCCGAATCATTGATAGCTACTTTGGGCAAATAATATCCTGATGAAGGAATCAGCAAAGAGGGTTTCGGAGGCTTATCTATATTTTCAAGAAAACATTTTAATTTTTAAATTAAATACTTCTAAAACTGACTTAATGGATTTAGTTTACTAGTGGATTTTGAATTGAATTTATTTGACTTAACAACTTTATAGCCCTATATTAGTTCAGAACTTGAACGCACGTATATTTCTAAGCATACTACTCTGCCTGAATAAATGGAAATGAATGAGTATCACTTAAAACTTCTAAAAGAGTTGTCTAAAAACAGTTCTTTATCTCAGCGTGACCTTTCTAAAAAGCTCGGTTTGAGTTTAGGGAAGGTTAATTATGTTATCAATGCTCTTCTGGATAAAGGACTTGTGAAGGCAGAGAAATTTAAAAACTCCAGACATAAACTAGCTTATATGTATCACCTTACTCAGGAAGGAATCAAAAAAAAGGTTGATTTGAGCTCCAGCTTCTTGCAAAAGAAAATAAGTGAGTATGATGCCCTGAAAATGGAGATTGAGGAACTAAAAGCAGAGCTTGATGTTGACAGTGCTAATTCAGATGAGAAAAGGTAACGTTAATATCTGAAGAAAAATTCATACTACTTTTGTTTATTAAGAGATTATTTTTACTATTTCGTAATGATTTGTAGCTGATTTCTCTGATCCACCTTAAAAACTAAGAACAAGGTTATTATTTTGCGGTAAGATCATATTGGGAGTGAGTTGATTGTGTTAAACACAGATGTTCTTATTGTTGGTGGAGGAATAATTGGTCTTTCTATCTTAAATGAGTTTAATAAAAGGCACCCTGATTTAAATATCATATTATTAGAAAAAGAAGCTTCCTTAGCGAGACACGCAAGCGGCAGAAACAGTGGTGTAATTCACGCAGGATTCTATTATACGCCGGACAGTTTAAAAGCAGCCTTCACTGTCGAAGGAAACAAACTTTTAACAGAGTATTGTTTGGCAAATGGAATTGCCATTAACAGATGCGGGAAAGTAGTTGTTACAAGGAACGATAAAGAACTTGACACACTGTATGAATTAAAAAAGAGGGGCGATCAAAATGGTGTGAATCTAGAACTTATAGATGACGCTCAATTAAAGGAGCTAGAGTATAATGCTAATACATATCTTAAGGCCTTGTACTCGCCTACAACATCTACTGTAAATCCAGCAGAAGTAGTCAATCATTTAGGTGAAAATTTAAATAAGAAAAAGGGAATTAATATTCTTTTGAGCGAAAAGTTTATAGATCGGGAAAATGCAGCGGTTGTGAGAACCAATAATCAGAGAATTAAGTATAAGTATTTAATCAATACAGCAGGGCTTTATGCAGATAAAATAGCTCATCAATTTGGTGTTGGTAGCAAATATGTTCTCATTCCTTTTAAAGGGCTCTATCTCGAATATAAAGACCATAATCTCGTAAGTAAACATGTATACCCCGTTCCTGATTTGAACAATCCTTTTTTAGGGCTCCATATCACCAAGACTGTCACTAATAAGGTGAAAATAGGTCCAACCGCAATTCCGGTTTTCTGGAGAGAAAATTATCATGGTCTCTCCAACTTTAACATGAAAGAGTTTCTGGAAATTTTTTCCTCGGAACTAAAGTTATTTTACGCAAATGATTTCAATTTCAGGAAGGTTGCTTTTCAGGAAATCAAAAAGTATTTCAAGAGACACCTTATTAAACAATCTTCCCAATTGGTAAAAAAAATAGATGTGAAAAAATTTGGTGACTTTTTAAGGCCAGGTATAAGGGCACAACTGCTAGACAGAGGTCAAAAAAAGCTGGTAATGGACTTTGTCGTAGAACATGGAGAGAACTCTACGCATGTATTAAATGCTGTGTCTCCAGCATTTACATGCGCATTTTCTTTTAGCAAATTCATCGTTGATTCAATCGAAAAAAACTGGCACTTGAAATAGCTTTATTGAAATATTTAATCCGAACAAGGAAAGATCTTTTCAGAAAATTATTTTATTAAATATATCTCAAACTGACTTATAACCATTTCATGGATTTTGGGATTTTAAACATAATATTATGAATTACATTACAGGGGTAAAGTGTGAACTCAGGACAGCAGTTATGGAATAAAGCAGTAAATGTAATTCCCGGAGGTAATGGTCTTTTATCTAAACGACCGGACCGTTATGCTCCAGATATTTGGCCAACATATTTTAGTAAAGCTAAAGGGGTTAATATCTGGGATCTCGACGGAAACCGATATATAGATATGTCCTATATGGGCATAGGTACGGCAATCCTCGGCTACAGTGATAATGACGTTGATAATGCTGTTAAACTTGCTATAGATGAAGGTGTGAATACTACACTTAATGCACCTGAAGAGTTTTATTTAGCTGAGAAACTTTTAGAATTAAATCCTTTTGCTGGTAGCGTAAAATTTGCCCGAAGCGGTGCTGAAGCAATGACTATAGCTATTCGAATTGCGAGGGCTTATACAGGAAAGTGTAAAGTAGCTTTTAGTGGCTATCATGGCTGGAGTGACTGGTATCTTGCTGCAAATCTAGCAGGTATCGATAATCTTGAGGGTCATTTGCTACCCGGATTACCTCCAAAAGGAGTTCCAAATGAATTAATCAACACATCAATGCCTTTTGAGTACAACAACATCAATGAGCTAAAAGCTTTGATAATGAAGAATCCCGATGTGGGTGTGATTGTTATTGAAGGTGCGCGGCATAATCTTCCATCTTTAGAATTTTTAAATGAAATTGCTTTGATAGCAAGCGAAAAAAATATTGTTGTAATCGTTGATGAAATCACTTCCGGATGGAGGATAACCGATGGAGGTGTATACAAAACAACTGGTTTTGTACCTGACATCGTTGTTTATGGCAAAGCACTTGGAAATGGCTTCGCTATTTCTGCTACCGTTGGCAAGAAGACAATAATGGACGTTGCTCAGGATACTTTTATCAGTAGCACTTTTTGGACGGAACGAGTTGGTTTTGTTGCGGCATTGGCCACAATTCAGAAAACAACGGAAAATAAAGTATGGAATCACTTGATTGATATTGGAACAAAGATAGGGAAGGGCTGGAAGATACTAGCTGAAAAACATAACATTAGAATAGAAATATCAGAATTTAAACCTCTGATTACTATGAAATTTAAATATGGTGAACAAAATGCATCTATAGAAACACTCTTTACACAGGAGATGCTTAAACGGGGGTACCTTGCTACAACGAGTGTTTATGCTTCTTATGCTCACACGGTAGAGATTATTGAAGAATATCTGGCTAATGTTAGCAAAGTATTTGAGATAATTTCTCAAGCCATTCATAACGATACCGTATCAAAAATGCTGGAAACAAGAATTAAGGAAGGGGGCTTCAAGCGACTGACGTGAAAAATGTATTGGTTACTGGTGCAGATGGATTTATAGGAAGCCACCTTACTGAAATGCTATTATCCGAAGGTTATAATGTCAAAGCATTTGTTATGTATAATTCTTTTAACTCAAGGGGATGGATTGATACTTTTTCAGAGGATAAACAAGCAAAGATAGAAACCTTTGCTGGAGACATCCGGGACCCAAATGGTGTCAGAGAAGCTGTGAAAGGTGTAGATACTGTTTTCCATTTGGCTGCATTAATTGGCATTCCTTATTCTTATCACTCTCCTGATTCTTATATAGATACAAATATTAAAGGAACATTAAATGTGCTTCAGGCTTCCAGAGATTACAATGTTGGACGAATTATTGTCACCTCTACCTCGGAAGTTTATGGTACTGCTCAATATGTTCCTATAGATGAAAAACACCCCTATCAAGGTCAATCCCCCTATTCGGCTTCCAAAATAGGTGCCGATAAAATAGCAGAGTCATTTTTCCGCTCTTTTAATGCACCGGTGGTGATAGCCAGACCGTTCAACACTTACGGACCCCGACAGTCTGCACGTGCAGTTATTCCAACAATTATCACCCAATTATTAACGGGCAAGAAGGAAATTAAGCTAGGTTCACTTCATCCTACAAGGGATTTGAATTATGTTGAGGATACCTGTCGAGGATTTGTTGCACTTGCAAAATCTGACAAGGTTATTGGTAAAGAAATCAATATCGGCACGGGAAAGGAAATATCCATAGGGGCTCTAACAGACTTGCTAATTGAACTTACAGGTTCAAGGGTAAAAATAATTTCAGATGATCATAGAGTGAGACCTGAAAAGAGTGAAGTAGAAAGACTCCTTTGCGATAACACTTTAATAACTGATTTGACAGGATGGGAACCTGATATTTCACTGGAAGAGGGCCTGCTTAGAACAACTGAGTGGTTTAGAAACGAAAATAATATAGCCCATTACAAGAGTGACATATACAATGTCTAATAATAAAACTTTGAGGATTTCTCTTTCAGAGCCATCAATCTCAGGTAATGAATGGAAATATGTAAAAGAATGCCTCGATACAGGATGGGTTTCCACTGCAGGTAAATTTGTAGACCTTTTTGAGAGAAAGATTTGTGAATATACAAATTCCGGGCATGCTGTAGCCTGTATTAACGGGACCTCTGCCCTGCATATTGCATTAAGAGTTGTTGGTGTACAATCAGGAGATGAAGTCATTGTCCCTGCACTGACATTTATAGCTCCAATTAACGCTGTCAGGTATTTAGATGCTCATCCTGTTTTTATGGATTGCGATAATTTTTATAACATTGACATTGAGAAAACAATCAACTTCATCACAGAGGAAACAGAATTAAAAAATGGAACTACATATAATTGTAAAACCAAGCGAAGAATCTCAGCAATAATCCCGGTCCATATCTTTGGAAATGCGGTTGATTTGGAAAAACTGTTGAAATTATGCAGAGAAAGAAATATCAAAATCGTAGAAGATGCGACAGAAAGCCTTGGCTCAGTTTATACAAGAGGAGAAATTGTTAAGAAGCATACCGGAACTGTTGGTGATATTGGGTGTTATTCCTTCAATGGAAATAAAATCATTACTTCCGGTGGTGGTGGGATGATTGTAACTGATAATGAAGAATATGCTAAAAGAGCAAAGTACCTGACTACCCAGTCAAAAGATGATGCCCTTTACTTTACTCATAACGAAGTGGGATACAACTATAGATTAACAAATATACAAGCTGCGATTGGAGTTGCTCAACTTGAACAACTACCTGAGTATATAAACATAAAGAAGAAAAATTATGAAAAATACAAATCTAAAATTGATATCATTAAAGGTTTGCATCTCTCAGAGGTACCATCTTACTCCATGTCCAACTATTGGTTTTATTGTTTGCAGGTTGAAAAAAAGGAGTATGGCATAGGAGCAAATAATTTAATGCTATACCTGAGAGAACACAATATTGATACCAGACCGGTATGGCAGCTGAACCATTTGCAAAAACCTTATCAAAATTGTCAGACTTATAAAATTGAGAATGCAAATCGATTGCAAAAAAAATCTTTAAATATTCCTTGTTCCGTAAGTTTGGATAGTATGCAGATGAAAAAAGTTTTAAATTGTATTTGTAATGCCAGCCCTATTCTTAAATAAAGTATATTAAGGAGTATTATTATGGGCCGTGGGCCAACTAACGAATATTTTGAGCAGATTAATGATTCCTATGTAGAAGGAACATTAACATGTCTCAAACCGGAAACTGTTAAAAAAAGGATTAATACTGATTTTCCGTTGATCTTAAATATAGAACCTACCAACAGTTGTAATGCCCGTTGTTATTATTGTGCTCGTGAGGAAATGGTCAAATCTCAGGGAATTAATTATTTACCATTAAATGATTTTAAAAAAATTATCAATCAGGTCGGTGATAAAAAACTCATTATGCTAAATCTCCATAAAGATGGGGAACCTCTATTACATAAAAACCTTCCAGAAATGGTTGCCTATGTAAAACAGAAAGATGCAGCGGAAATGATACACCTCAACACTAACGGTATTTTAATTAATTCCTCTGTAGGTAAAGATATAATAAATGCTGGCATTGATGACATTACTATCAGCGTTGACGCTGCCACTGAAGAAACTTACTACCGTTTTAAGAGAGTTAGGGGACTTGATAAACTGGAGAGAGAAATTAAAAAAGCGCTTGACTACCGGACAAAAATTGGAAGTAAGACCATTATCCGGGTTAAGATCATGGAGTTTAACGAAATTTCAAAAGGTGAAATTGAGCTTTTCCGTAAGAAATGGACAGGTGTTGCGGATGAAGTACAGGTAACCGGTGTTCACAGTTGGAGTGGCGCCGTTGATGTTGAAGTAACAGATGAGCAGACTGCGGCAAGATTTCCCTGTGTTCTATTGTGGTATATGCTTGCAATAAATAGTAACGGAAAAGTCGGCCTATGTAGTGTTGATTGGGATTATTCCGGTGTAGTCGGAAATATCCATACCCAAAGTATTCGTGAGATTTGGAATGATGAGCCACTAAAAAGGATACGCAGAGCTCATTTAGATGGAATTTGGAATTGTCCTCCGGTTTGTAAGGAATGTGTAGTCTGGGTAAGTGTAGGAAATATGTGGAAGTATTTAAAAGATAGGAAGGAATTCATTGAGTGAAAGTAGTGAACAATAATAAAGGAGGATTGTTTACGTGTTAGTCAGTATAGTAATTACTTGTCACAATTATGATAAATATCTGGGGAGAGCTATTAGAAGTGCTATTAACCAGAACTTCCCCAGGGATCAATTTGAGATATTGGTGGTAAATGATTTTTCACCTGATGAAACAAAAGAGGTCATGGATTCCTTTCTGGGATATATCAGGCCTATTCATCTTGAGGAAAATGTTGGATTAGCTGCAGCACGCAATATTGGCATTAAAAGAGCTCTAGGAAAGTATGTAGTTCATATTGATGCAGACGACTATGTGAGTGAGAATTTAATCCTGATAGAGTCTATGTATTTAGATGAGCATAAAGATTGGGGGGCTGTCAGTTGTAATTATGAACTAATTGATGAAGAAGGTAATTTCACTGAGAAAAAAAATGGCAAAGTTGAACCAATAGCTTGTGGGATTATGTTTAGAAAAGACAAGTTGTTTGATATTGGCCTATACAATCCCGAATTTAAGGCTATGGAAGAAGAGGAATTAAGGCGGAGGTTTGAAAGTAAATATAAAATCACAAATATTGATTTATCTCTTTACCGCTACAGGCGCCACAGCAATAACCTTACTAATGACAAAGAAAAGATGGCCCATTTTTCAAAAAAACTAGATCTAATAGGATAAAACAAGAAAAAATGAGAAAACCGGATATAATTGCCGAAATTGGTGTTAATTATTACGATATAGCTAAAAAGCAAAACATTTCACTGGTCGATGCAGCTAGAAAAATGATTAGCGCTTGTAAAAAGGTTGGTGTCAATAGAGTTAAATTCCAAACCTATAAAGCCGACAAACTGGCGGCGGACAATTCTCCTTCTTACTGGGATACCAGTGAAGAAACAACCACATCTCAGAAAGAACTATTCTCAAAGTTTGATAAACTTACTAAAAAAGAGTACCTGGAAATTGTGTCATATTGCAATGATATTGGTGTTGAATTCATGTCAACACCTTTTGACCTTGAAAGTGCCGAGTTTATTGATACACTGGTGTCTGTACATAAAATAGCTTCTGCAGATATAACAAATTTTCCGCTTCTGGACAAAATCGCATCTTTTAAAAAACCAATTATTTTATCTACAGGGGCTTCCACATATGAAGAGGTTTCTGAAGCAGTTAAGTTTTTAGAAGATAGGGGATGCGACAATCTTAGCTTGTTGCATTGCGTTTTATCATACCCTACAGCAGAAGCCGATGCCAACCTGTGGAAAATCAAAGCACTTAAAGAAAAATTTCCTCACTGCAAAGTAGGTCTCTCCGATCATACAAAATATTCATTGGATGTTCTGACTACTGCCTGGCTTTTGGGGGCAGAAATAATCGAGAAACACTATACAATAGACAAAAAACTTCAAGGTAATGACCACTACCATGCAGCAGATCCTGAAGATTTTATGCAGTTTCTCAATAAAGTTGAACAACTGATTGAAATCAATGGTGAAGAAGAAAACAGCTGGGTCTTTGACTGTGAACGAGCAGCAGTGACAAATGCCCGCAGAGGTTGCTACCTTGATCGCAGTATCAATAAAGGAGATACCCTTAAATATGAGGACATATTATTTTTAAGACCTCAATTAGAGGGTCTTAGTCCTAAAGATCTTTTGAGCTACCTTAAGAAAAAAGCAACATATACTGATGATCTTGAAATAGGAACATTAATTAGAGAAGCGGACCTAAACTATGATTAAGTTTTGTAAATCCAGTAATGATGTTTTGGGCCACAAAGAGTCATTTTTCGCCGAAAATGATTTAAAACTTTCTGAGTTCAAAGAAATGTTTAAACATTATTCGGCTCAACCAAAACGTGTTCAATGTAAAAACTGTTGTTATCCTCTTGGAAAATCTAGTTTTTCTAAATCAGGTGTAGATTATTTTTTTTGTTCAAATTGTGGCCATTTTAATGGAGGAAATGAGGATACAGATACCTTTTGTGCCGCTTTATATACAGAGGGAAAAGGAGAAGCTTATGGTAAAACCTACAGCGCAGAAACCTGTGAAGCATATAATAACCGCGTCAAAGATATTTATATTCCCAAGGTTGATTTTGTAATAGAAGCACTACAAGAGAAGGGGAAAAAACCTGAAGAATTAGGGTATGCAGATCTAGGTGCCGGGAGTGGGTATTTTGTTAGTGCATTAAAAAATAAAAATTTATTGAATGTTGCCGGTTATGAAGTTTCCTCAAGTCAGGTTGAGCTTGCCAATAATATGTTGGGTGCAGATTTGATAAGGAAACATAATCTCTCAGATACAGTGGAAATAATTTCTTCTCTTAAGGCTGAGGTTGTATCAATGATAGGTGTTTTGGAGCATTTACAAAACCCTCGCGATATACTCAAAGCAATTACCGAAAACGATAATATTGAATATCTCTATTTATCATTACCACTTTTCAGCCCCTGTGTTTTTTTTGAAATTGTTTTTGAAGAAAATGTTATGCCGAGACATTGTGCTCCGGCTCATACTCATCTCTACACAGAAACATCTATTGATTATTTTTGTAACGAGTTTGGCTTTGATAGAGCAAGTGAGTGGTGGTTCGGCTCTGATATGATTGATTTGTTTCGCAGCATATGGGTCATGCTGAAAAAGAATCCACATAATAATAATGCTTCGGAATTATGGGAAAGCATGTTTAAACCTTTGATCGATGATTTGCAAAAAGTTCATGATGAACGTAAAATGGCCTCTGAAGTTCATATGCTTCTTAGCGTAAAGAGGTAAAGACATATGAAAGTTGTTGCAATTGTGCAGGCTCGAATCGGTTCAACTCGTTTGCCAGGCAAAGTTTTGATGAACCTGGCTGGCAAACCTATGATTTGTTTTATGCTTGATCGCGTTGCAAAGAGTTCGGCCGTTGATGAAATTATTTTAGCAACTGGTGATGGAAAAGATAATGATGAACTCGCCAGGGTAGTTTCAGAACATGGGTACTCCGTTTTTCGAGGATCAGAGGATGATGTGCTGGCTCGCTATACAGGAGCAGCTAAAAGTTGTAGTGCTGATATTATTGTTCGTCTAACAGGTGATTGTCCGCTTATAGATCCAGAAGTGATCGATCAACTAGTTACTATTTTTATTGAAGGTAAGTATGATTATGTAACAAATGTAAAACCCCCAACCTGGCCTGATGGCTTTGATGTCTCCGCATTTTCATCTGCTTTATTAAATGATGCAAATCTAAAAGCTGAAAGGAAATCAGATCGGGAACATGTCGTTCCCTGGATGTGGAGAATGACGCCACTTGAAGGAGGCTGTGCTTATAGAGGAATTAATGTTAGTTCTAATAATGATCTGTCTTTACACCGATGGACTGTTGATGAGCTGTCTGACTATGAATTTGTGAAAAGAATAGTTTCAGAGATCCCTTCTGATAAAGATATTAATTTCACTTTAGAAGATATATTGAAGGTCTTGGCAAATAAACCAGAACTTATGGAAATCAACAGGGGAATTATTAGGGATGCAGGATATAAGCAAGATTTATTAAAAGAAGATGGATCGTGTGTATGAAGGCTTCTTTAATGCGAGAATCTATGCGTAATAAAGAAATTTGTATTGATGGTGAACATATTTATTTGCGTAAGGTTCGCAATTCAGATGTTAATGACAAATATTGGAGTTGGATGAATGATACTGAGGTAACTAAACTTACTGTCAGCAGAGGCAAAAAATATTCTAAAAAAGAAATAAAAGATTATGTTAAAGAAAAGTTGGAAGATGATAATACTCTTTTTCTGGCGATAGTTTTAATACATAATGACCAGCATATTGGCAATATTAAACTTGGGCCAATTGATTGGGACTTGGGTGTAGGAGATCTCGGGCTTATTATTGGGGAAAAAGATTATTGGGGAAAGGGATATGGAAGTGAAGCAATAGGCTTGATTTGCAGATATGCATTTGAGGAACTTAATTTAAAAAAAGTAACAGCAGGTTACTTTGCTGGCAATAAAGGTTCATTTAAAGCTTTTAATAATAATGGATTTAGAATTACAAATACTACACAAGAGAAATATCCTGGAGAAAAAGATTCTGTAGAAGTTACATGGATGGCTTTAGGGAATCCTAAGCTTTCTTTAAAGGTGTAATTATGAATAAGTTTGGTAAAAAAATAGTGGCTACCATCGAATGTCGTATGACATCGTCACGCTTACCGGGAAAGGTTTTAAAAGAAGCGTGTGGCAAACCTATGCTTGAGCTGCTAGTTGAGAGACTGCGCCGAGTCAAGGCTATAGAGGAGATAATTCTCGCGACAACCACTAACAGCACGGATGATCCAATAGTGAGCTTAGCCAAGCGCATGGGAGTAAATTATTTTCGAGGCTCTGAACATGATGTTTTAAAGCGTGTTCTTTGCGCTGCAAAATCTTTTGATGGAGAGATTCTTGTGGAAGTAACTGGAGATTGTCCGTTACTTGATCCAGAAGTTATTTCTCAGGGGATAGCCCTTTATTTACATAACGATTGCGATTATGTCTCTAATCTGGATCCTGTATCTTTTCCCGTAGGTATAGATACTCAAGTTTTCTCTGTAGATTTGTTAGCTTTAGCTGATAAAGAGACTGATGTTCCTGCAGATAGAGAGCATGTAAGCTGGTTTATACGGCGTCAGCCTCAGCGTTTTCGAAAGCTTCATTTGCCGGCTCCTCAGGAATTACATTGGCCGGAGCTAGGATTAACATTGGATGAAGAAAGAGATTACAAATTAATAACAAACATTTTTGAACATTTTTATCTGGAGTTCAAGGATTTTTCTACATATGATATTTTAAGATATCTTAGAGCCAATCCTGCATTATTGGAAATGAATAAAGAGGTCTCCAGGACAAGGGTTCAGTAGTGCATGAATAAGGTTTTTTTAAAAAAATTTAATGCAGTCATTGTAGGCCTTGGTGGAATAGGACTTGAGTATGATCTTTCTCATAATAAGGATTATGTTTTAACTCATAGCAAATCATTTATGAATCATGGCGGTTTTGAATTAGTTTGTGGAGTGGATAGAGATATTGAACGTTGTAGAAAGTTTGAATCTTTTACTAAAAAGCCTGGATTTCTAGAATTATCCTCTATACCTAAGGATAGGACATATGATGTTTTTATTATAGCAATACCACCGGGGGAGAGGGACTGTGTTCTAAAAGAATGTTTGTATTTTAAACCAAAGCTTATTCTCATGGAAAAACCTTTGGCTTTAGACGTAGAAGAAGCTAATAGGTTAATTGAGTTGTGTGAAAAAAGCGAGTGTGAACTTGCTGTAAACTATATGAGGCGTTGTGAACCGACAGTGCAAAAATTAAAAAAGGACATTGAAGACAATAGATTCGGTTCTTTTTTAGGGGGTAATACGTATTATACTCGCGGCATTCGCAATAATGCATCGCATTTTATGGATCTATATAGTTATTTAGTAGGTAAACCCTCATCTTGGGGAGTGTTGGAGAGGAAAGAGAAGAAAGAAGCCAACAAAGATCCTGAATTTGATTTTTGGATTTCTATCAAAAATGCCCGCTGTGTTTTCCAATCTGTAAGTAGTAGTAATTTTAGTATTGGAAAAGCAGATTTTATTTTTGAGAACGCAGTTATTTATTATGATGATTTTGGGCGCAATATTACCATAAGGGCACCGGAAGATGATCCGCAGTACAAAGGATATCGGAGACTTAAGCACATTGCAGAAAAATTAGAGAGCGGATTTGTCCGTTGCCAGCAATATGTTCCCGAGCATATTTATCAGCATTTTGTTGAAGGGATTGATCTCGTTTCATCGGCAAACAGCGGGCTGCAAACTTTAATTATTTGTGAAGATTTAATAGAACAATGGCAGAAGTAAAACCAAAAATTATGATTGTGTCTTATGCTGCAGGGGGGGCTGAAGTTCTCTCCTCATGGATAAAACTTAACAAACCAGAGGAGGAACTTTTATTTTGCCTAGACGGCCCAGCAATACAAATTTTTTCGAATAAACTGGGTGATATACAGAGAGTTTCTATAGAGAAAATTAGCTATTTTGACCCAAATGTGGATAAAGTAATAGCCAGTACTGGCTGGAGTCCTGACTTTGAGCGCCGTGCAATTGAAGAAGCCCAAAAAAAAAACATTTATAATATTACAATTATTGATCACTGGAAAAACTACAGGGAAAGATACCTCCCCTCCGGATTATGGAAAGAGATTCCAAATAATTGGCAGAGTTATTTATCGAACGAAGTGTGGGTTTGTGATAAATATGCCTATAATTTAGCCTTAGAATTGGGATTTCCTCCTCACTATATGAAGCAAATAGAAAACCCTTATCTACAAGATTTTAAAGAAAAATATACAAAGAAATCTAAAATTAATAAGGTTGACAATCATAACAATATACGTGTCCTATTTATAAGTGAACCGATAAGCCAACATTATGCCAAGAAGTATAATGATTCTAATTATTTAGGATATACTGAGTATGATTTAGTTGAATCCTTAATTGATGCATTTAAAAAAGCACAAAATTTAAATGTTGAGATTGAATTAAAGCTTCGGCTTCACCCTAGTGAGCCGAAAGAAAAATATTCAAATATTATTAAGGAAAGTTGCTTGTTTGAAGTTTCTGAAAATCAGGATATGCTTCATGATCTAATTTGGACGGATGCTGTGGTAGGTAGTGACAGTATGGCATTGGTGTTATCTTTGGCAGTAGGTAAACCTGTATTCAGCGTGATTCCTCCAACAAGTAAAAAAGATTGCTCTATACCTTATAAAGGGATCAGGCATAAACAGAGTTTTCTGGAAGTAATTAATGATTTGGTAAGAGCAAAAGGAGAAGACAAGTAATATGTCATTGGCTATTAAAGGGGGTAAACCTGTACGCACCAAACCATTCCCCGCATATAATTCTATTGGTCAGGAAGAAAAAAAAGCAGTCAATCAAGTTTTGGATTCAGGAATACTTTCACAATATTTAGGATGTTGGCACGATAATTTTTATGGTGGGCCTCAAGTGCGCACTTTAGAAAAAGAATGGGCAGAGTATTTTGGGGCTAAGCATGCTGTTGCTGTAAATTCATGTACTTCCGGACTATATTGCGCGGTGGGAGCAACTGGAGTGGAGCCGGGGGAGGAGATAATTGTTTCATCTTATACCATGAGTGCTTCTGCTGTTGCACCTCTTATATATAATGCAATTCCTGTTTTTGCTGACATTGAAGAAGATTATTTTTGTCTTGATGTTAAGTCAATAGAGGAGCGGATTACACCTAAAACTCGAGCAATTATTGTTGTAGATATTTTTGGGTTGCCTTGTAACGCTGAAGCAATTCAAGCTTTGGCTAAAAAGCACAATTTATATGTTATTGAAGATACTGCCCAAGCTCCCGGAGCAGTATATGATGGCAAATTTGCCGGTACGCTTGGTGATATGGGAGTATTTTCTCTGAATTATCATAAACATATACATTGCGGTGAAGGCGGAGTCATTGTAACAGATAATGATGAACTTGCTCAGCGGTTACAGCTTATCCGTAATCATGCTGAGGCCGTTGTTGGAGCGAAGGGAACAGAAAATTTAGTTAATATGATTGGTTTTAATTTTAGGCTTGGAGAAATGGAAGCGGCAATAGCCCGCTGTCAACTAAAAAAGCTGGAAGGCCTTGTTGCGCAACGACAGGAGAATTGTGAATATTTGTCAGAGCATATAGGAAAGATACCGGCTATAACTTCACCGAAGGTAAGAGAAAAAAGTACTCATGCTTATTATGTTCATGCTTTTAAGTTTAATGAAAGCATTGCTGGTGTCTCCAGAGATGTATTCATTGAGGCAGTAAGAGCCGAATTAACTGGCACGTCGCTTCGAGAAAAAGAAGGTGCACTTGTACTTTGCGGCTATGTAAAGCCTCTATACCTGGAGCCGCTTTATCAGAATAAAATTGCTTATGGCTCAAAAGGGTATCCTTGGTCTAAGGAGAGTGTTGATTATAAAAAAGGATTGTGCCCAGTAACCGAAAAAATGTATGAAAAAGAACTTTTTTATCATCAATTAATGACCCCCGGTATGAACAAAAATGATTTAGATGATGTAATTAGAGCTTTTGAGAAGGTTTATAACAACATAAAAGAACTGAAATGAAACGGGAAGAAAAAAAAATCTTTGATATTAATGATTTGCCTCGCTTTTCACCATGGCCTGCTCGCCTTTTTGGGATTGATCCCTGGGAAACAAAGCAGAAGACACCACAAGAGATTGACAGAGAATATGGATGTGAAAAATGGGGAAAATTGCTAGAGGAAATTCAAGAATCTGAAAAAGAAGTATTAATTGATGAAGTTGATCAAAAGTTTTACAAGAATCCTCAAAATTCTTTGTGCAGTTTCGGCAATCAATTTGAGCTTTTACCTACGTTGGAAGCGCATCAACGATATAAAAGACTTGTTCAGAATACAATAGAAAATTATTTGCCAGCTTCAGCTATCGTTGAGCTTGGTGCAGGTTATGGAAGTCTTATACTTGATTATGTAAAGCAAGATAGGTTTGCTGGCTTACGTTTTATCGCGGGTGAATATACAAATAGCGGCATTGAACTGATTAAAAAATTATCATATGCGCAACATTCTGAAGTTGAAGTAGTGCATTGTGATTTTAATGCATCTCCCGCAGTAAACGGTGAAATACCTAAAGATTCTATTGTCTTTACCTCTTGGGCAATAGCTTGCGTATCGACATTACAATCTGATTTTTTTAAATATCTTTGTGATAGTTGTATAAAAGTAGCTATACATGTAGAACCATGTTATGAACATTATACTCCAGATACTTTAATTGGACTCATGCGTCGTCAGTACATTAAAATCAATGGCTACAATTCTGGTTTTATTACATCTCTTTATAAGCAGCAAAGCCAAGGAGTGATTGAAATCTTAGAGGAAAAACCTGCGGTGATGGGCATTAATGCATTGGCACCAGTATCGATTATAGTCTGGAGGCCCTGTAGTTAGAGCTTTTACAATGAATTATCTGAGCACAAAATTTCATTCTTTATAGGTGCAAAAAATACCAAGAAATGCTGAGGAATGTAAAATAATTCCTTCTATTTTATAAAAGTATTAATTGGTAAATATATAGTAGGCGAATTATTATCGAATCAATGTAAGGTAGGATTTATACATGAAAAGAAAAGTTATATATTGTGAATGTTTTGAGCCTTTTTGGATCGAAGTAGCCAAACAACTCGAAAAAGATTATGGTTTTGTTCCGTGCTACTGGACTGGTCCGTTTAAAGTTAAACAAGACATTAAAAATAACTTTTCAAAGGTTATTTATCACGATTCTTTTGCTGCAATGCGCGGTGTCCCTTCCGATGAGTTTAAAGGATACACGTTGCCTTGCTTAAATGGAAATTTACTTAAGGAACTATCATTTAATGAATCAGTTGCTCTTGGCATGATGAACAGAATGGACCCCCATAAATCTTTTTCATATCAAGATAGAATTCGTTTATATCATTCACAATTAAGATATTGGCTTTGTGTATTGAATCATTTTAGTCCGGATATTGTTGTTTTCCCATACATTCCTCACGTTGTATTTGATTATATATTGTATGTACTATGCAAAAGGGAAAATATAAAAACCGTTATTTTTCAAACAACTCCTGCTTTTAACAATAGTTTGATTTTTCCTTTGGAAAGTTTTGAAACACAGACAACTGCAGAGCTTTTGTTTAAGAGCTATCTATCTTCCGATAAATCTCCCAATGTTCAATTATCTAAAATTGCTGAAGACTATTTGATTAAATTAAAAGGGGATTATTCGCAAGCTATTCCTTTTTATGCAGATAATGTAATTCAGTTGATAAATGGTCCAAAAAAAATTAACTACTTTCTAAATGTTATAAAGAATTTACTTAAAGCACCTTACTACTTTATAACATTGCTAAAAATGTTTTATCGGCCAGGAAGGTTAAATTACTTAAAACATAAGAAGAAGAAAATAGAAGATGGAACTTGGACTGATTTTGAATACAGACTTTATAAATATAGAGCAAAAAGAGAAAAGAAAAAATTAGAGTCATATTACAATTCTCTTGTACAAAATGTAGATTTAAATATTCCTTACGTATACGCAGCTTTTCATTATCAACCTGAGTGTTCAACAGCACCCTTGGGAAATGCCTTTGTTCACCAGCTTCTCATGGTTGATATACTGTCAAAATCTGTCCCGCAAGGATGGCAGATTTATGTAAAAGAGAATTTTTGGCAAAATTCTCCCTATTCGCATGGGGAGAGGGCTAGGGATAAAGAGTTTTATGATGATTTGGTAGCACTACCTAATGTAAAGCTTGTCCCAACTTCAGTTTCTCCTTGGGATCTCATTGATAATGCCAAAATTGTAGCCACTGTAACAGGAACAACGGGCTGGGAAGCAGTTATGAGAAGGAAACCTGCTTTTATTTTTGGTCATGCTTGGTATCGAGGCTGTGAAGGCATATTTTATGTTCCGACACTAGAAAAGTGTAAAGAAGCCATAGAGAAAATTGAAAAAGGATTTAAGGTAGATTACGATAAGATTAGGCTTTTTATGTTTGCGGTCGAACAGGTTTGCTTTAAAGGCTACAGTAGCTCTAACTTTAGAGACGCTGCAGATATTTTATTTAGAGAAAATATTAACGGGCTTAAGAATTCTATTTTAAAAGTTTATGAGAATGATAAGCCCTTATTCAGGACCCCTAACACTGCGGATGAACAGCACGCGGCAATCAACTAATAGGTAGCAGTCTACCAAAGCGGTTTGAGTAAGGCGCACATCGGTGCTCCCTTCACCCGCCGCGTTAGGATGCTCACATAATATCAAATGAAACTGCAAAAACTGATTCAAAAAAACAGGAGCTGTCGGAGATTTCATCAAAGCGTCAAGATTGATCAAGTTACACTCGTAAGCTTTATAAACCTTGCCAGGCTTTCCGCATCAGCAGCAAACTTGCAGCCATTAAAGTACATTCTCTCCTGGAGTACTGAAAAAAACGATCTTATTTTTCCCAACTTAGGTTGGGCAGGATATCTTAAAGATTGGTCGGGACCAATTGAGGGTGAAAGACCATCAGCATATATCATGATTCTTGGTGATAAAAGTGTTAGTAGGTCATTTGATATTGATTGTGGAATTGCAGCCCAAAGTATCCTCCTCGGTGCGACAGAAGCTGGGCTTGGTGGCTGCATTATTGCGACCCTTCAACAGGATAACTTGATGACAGTATTAGGCATCCCAGATATTTATGACATACTCATTGTTATTGCTTTGGGAAAACCGAAAGAAGTTATCCAAATTGATCCATTAGGATTAGACGGTGATATAAAGTATTGGCGCGACAAAAAAGGCAAACACCATGTGCCCAAGCGTTCCTTGAAAGACATTATTATTGATTAGGCCCGAACCAATAATTCTCCCCAACTGCTAATAGATCGTTTCACTCGCATTTAGCGGTCGGTTAATTTAATCGATAAAGAGGTAGAATATGAAGCAAAAGGAGTTTGATATTGTATTAGTCTACTCTTTCGGCAGAGAAAATCTAAATTTTTTGAGCATCATTAAATATTTGTCTCATAAATATAAAATCGCTTTGCTTCTAAGTGATGACAAAGCTTTTTATGATAAACCTGAAAACCAAACTTTTGCGAAGGCTAGAATCACTGAAAAGAAGATAAGGGATCTATGTGTAGAATTTGGTGTTAAGAAAGTATATGTCGACGAGAAGTGTAAATGTAAACTTTTGTTGATGTATCCAGTGAATTGGTTTTCAGAAGACTATTTAGATAAATTCAGGAAAAATATCTCCTGGACTAAATTAATTGGTTTATTGTTTCATGCACGAGGTTTTAGAAACTTAGATTTATTAAAAGATTTGGGTGTAGATAAATATTTAGCACCTGCAAAATTCCTTATTGAAGTCATTGCGAAAAGCGAAGGGACCTACGGGGAACTCGAAGGGGCTCACATTATTGAGTCAGGTTTCCCTTACAAAAAATATCCGCTTTTTGATAACCTCAATTTAGAGATCGATTATCTTATTGCATTGCCCTCAATATCCATTCTAAGGGGAGATCAATGTGAAAAAAGGTATAAGTTCTTTAAAAACTTAATGCAGATATTGCGTAATATTGAGCAGACAGACAAAGTATATTTAAAACACCATAATGTAAGGGATAAACAAAGGTATTATGAAAGCTTTCATGGAAATGTCCAGTTAATGAAAGCAGGTATGAATATCTGTAGTTTTATTGCAAAATTATCACCTATAAGAAAAATTACAGATAAACTTTATTCTCGTTCAGCACGTTTTGCTCACAGTATTATAGAGAATAGCTACCCTTCTTTAGAAGAACTGACTGATTACCATAACCTGGGTATTGAATTATTTTTACCTTACGTTAAAAAGGGAGTATTTACAGGATTAAGTGGAACTGTTTTTCATACTCTTTATAATAAATTGCCTGTGCATAATTGTGATCCTCAAAAGGTGACAGATGATTATGCCCCTTTTTACCGTCGATTCCAAATACCGTGTCATAATGGTGAGCTTTTTTTTGATGAAAAAAACTACGAATTAATACCTGAAGAAGTTAGGGCAGCTGATTTGATAGAGCTGATAGATAAAGAACTGGCCTTAATATGAAACCGAATATTATATTGATTGGCGGAGGTGGGCACTGTGTTTCCTGCATTGATGTCATTGAAGAAGAACAGAAATATTCAATTGCAGGTATCGTTGATTTGCCAGAGAAATTAGGAAAAAAGATTAATACTTACGAAATCGTTGGAAGTGATGCTGATTTACCTAGTCTAGTCAAAGTTAATCAATATTTTTTTATTTCGCTTGGACAAATTAAATCACCCGAAAGAAGAGTAATGCTATTTGAAAAAGTAAAAAAACTTGGCGCTAAACTTCCAGCAATAATATCGCCTAAGGCATACGTTTCAAAAAGAGCGAATATTGGTGAAGGGACAATTATAATGCCTGGGGCAATTGTAAATGCATCTACAGAAGTTGGAAAGAACTGTATTATCAATACATCGTCATTGATAGAACATAATGCCATTGTTGAAGATCATTGTCACATTTCAACAGGTGCAATAATTAATGGTGGCACAATTGTAAGAACTAAGACATTTGTGGGTAGTAATTCTGTTACGAAAGAAAATATTGAGATTGGTTGCAACTCAATCATTGCTTGCGGACTTAGGATAATGAATAATCTTCCAGAAAACTCTATAATAAAAAGAAATTTAGAAAATTCTAGGTCCACGTAAATTTGATGAAGATTGCTGTTTTTAGTGTCGTATATCCTGGTCTTGAAAAATATCTGCCAGATTTTTTTAATTCATTGTCTAATCAAACTGATGTTGGCTTTGAATTGTTTCTGATTAATGATGGCCTTGAAGGATTAGGAGGTTCTTTAGGAAAATTACCTTTCCCAGTGAGAGTAAAAGATTCAAAAGATTCACCTTCTGCTTTGAGAAAAAGGGGGATTAACTGGTTGATGAACGAAGGAATAGAAGCTGTTGTTTTCGCAGATGCTGATGATTATTTCTCTGAGAATAGAGTTGAAATAGTTAAAAGATTACTTTTAAAAAATAATTTGGTATATAATGAATTGATTTTATTCGGAGAGCAGCTTCATTCTCCTCTTCCGATGTTGACAAACTTTTATAAAGAGAATGAGGAAATTACTGCTAAAGATCTGGTTAGTTATAACTGCCTTGGATTGTCAAATACCTCAATCCGTCTCGATAAAATTCCTGAAAAGATAATGGAAATTCCAGATAATCAAATAGCTTTTGACTGGGATTTTTTTTCGTTGATATTACATTCAGGTATTAGCGCCTTTTTTACCGGTAAAGCTAAAACATGGTACAGGCAGCACGAAAAGAACATAGCTTCGCCTTCTTCATTGAAGGACGAGCAAATATTAAGGGGTATTCATATAAAACGAGACCACTATTGTCTTATGAGTCAGTGGTATGAAGAATACAATGATCTTGAAAAAGAGTTTAGAAAACTATTAACAAGGTTAAAAACTGATGACCTGATGAAGAAAAAATATTGTAATGCTGTGCGAAAACAGTTCTCACACATTCAACGATGGTGGGAGCCTATGAAACTAATAGATGAATTAATATGGTAAAAATAAAAAATAAAACAATTAATAGCTATAGTATACCATATGTTATTGCCGAGATAGGGGCTAATCATAATGGAGATATGGATCTTGCCAGGCAAATGATCGATGATGCAAAGGCCTGTGGTTGTGATGCCGTGAAATTTCAATCATGGAGTCCTGATTCACTTGTTTCGAAAGAAGAATATGATAGGAATCAGAAATATAATGACTCACAAAAAAAACATTTTGGATCATTAAGGGAGATGATTGAAAAATATTATCTTCGCCCAGAACAGCATAAAGAATTAAAAGAATACTGCGATAATATAGAAATTGAATTTTGTTCAACCCCTTTTTCAAAGGAAGAAGTCGATTTGCTTGAAGAAATAGATGTCTCTTTTTATAAAATTGCCTCTATGGATATTAATAACCTTCTACTGCTGGAATATATAGCCCGTAAAAACAAGCCGGTCATACTTTCCACTGGAATGTCTACATTGGCGGAGATTGAAACTGCTGTGAAGACTGTCGAAAATGTAGGGAATAAACAAATAGTTCTTCTCCACTGTATTGCTATCTATCCCCCCGCTTATGAAGACATTAATCTCAAGAATATCCCTATGCTTAAGCAGGCATTCCCTTATCCAGTCGGCTTCTCTGATCATACGATAGGAACATCCATACCTTTGGCAGCGGTAGCTTTAGGCGCCTGTATTATTGAGAAGCACTTTACGATTGATAAACATTTGCCCGGATGGGACCATGAAATATCGGCAGATCCTGAAGAAATGGCAACCATAATTAAGGAATCAAAAAACATATCTAAAGCTCTTGGTATTGATCAAAGAGTTGTTAGTAGAGCGGAAGAAGAGAAGAAGTTAAAGTTTAGACGCAGTGCTGTTGCCAGTAAAAATCTGAAACAAGGGCATGTATTGGTTGCTGAAGATATCATTTTCAAAAGACCTGGAACAGGAATTAAACCGGATGAGGTACAGTACCTTATTGGCAGAAAGTTAGCTCATGACATATCAGCAGATGAACTTATTCAGTGGAATGATTTACTGTAAAGATAATACTCCCTAAATTTAATACTAAAAACATTGTACATGAACAGCATTCAGGATTATCTTATTCCCACAACTTTTTCCATTAAAGAGACCTTAAAAAGAATGGATCTGTTGTTGGCTAATACCGTATTTGTTGAAGACAATGATCAACTTGTGGGATCAGTGTCAAATGGTGATATACGGCGGACATTATTAAAAGAAGTAAGCCTAAAGACTCCTGTATCAAAGATAATGAATGGAAGTCCGATATATGTAGAAGAGGACTGCGATGAATCTGCCATCAAAGAAATATTTATGGAGAAGAAGATTTCAGCAATTCCTATGCTAAACCAAAAGGGGAAAGTCGTTAAAATCATATTTAAGGATGATCTGTTTGAGGGGGGCCATGAAATATACAATAAAATAGATTTGCCGGTTGTTATAATGACTGGCGGTAAAGGAACAAGGTTGGATCCTTTTACACGCATCCTTCCTAAAGCGCTTATCCCTATTGATGATAAACCGGTTATAGATATAATCATGAATGAATATGCCAAGTATGGAATGTACAACTTCATTCTTTCTCTAAATCATAAATCAGCAATGATTAAAGCTTATTTCCAGGAATGTGAAAACGCTTATAAAATTGACTTTATTCAGGAAACTCATCCGCTGGGAACTGCGGGAGCTTTACGATTATTGAGGAATAGAATAAGTTCACCCTTTTTCGTTTCTAATTGTGACATTATAGTTAAGGCCGATTATACCGGACTTTATCAGTTTCATGCTGATGGAGGCTTTGCATTGACTATTATTGCATCAATGCAACATTATACAATCCCTTATGGCATATGTGAACTTGATGAAGGTGGAACACTGGAAGCTATTTCAGAGAAACCTGAATATGATTTTCTCGTTAATACAGGCATGTATATTTTAAATCCAGAAACAATAGATCTTATACCGGAAGATAAAATGTTCCATATGACAGATTTAATCAATAGTTTAAAAAGAAATAACTATAAAATAGGCGTATACCCTGTATCTGAAAAATCATGGATTGATATCGGGCAGTGGGGAAAGTACAAGGAATCTGCTGACAGATTAAACCATGCGCTCAAGGATTTAACATGAAAAAAATAAATGATATAGCTGTAATCTTATTTGCCAGATTAAACTCGCAAAGAATACCTGAAAAAATGATTAAACCTTTTGCAGGAACAACTCTTATTGATATTGCTGTCGAAAAAATAATGAAATCAAGAGTCATTCCTAAAGAAAATATATATTTATACGTTTATGAACAAGAACTTATAGATATTGGAAATAAATATGGGATAAATATTTTGGAGCGAAGCGAAAAATCAGCAAATGCAGAAAGCAGTATTCAGGATATACATGAGTGGCATAAGAGTTTGAATTATAAATATGTTGTTACCTTTAATGCATGTACCCCTTTATTGAAAATATCAACTATAGATAATTTTATTACCCATTATACCAAAAGCAGCTATGACGGCTTATTTGGTGTCATTGAAAAACGTAATTTTTTCTGGGATAGAGAGGGAAATTTATTTACAAGTGCACCTCTTGATGAACAGGCTCCTAACACCAAAACAGCTGAAAAAGTATATGAAGCTGCCCATTGCCTTTATGCAAGCAAAACAGCCTGGATAAAAGATGACATCTGGTTGGGCCGTTTTCAAGAACCAAATGACCCGGAGTTATACGTTGTTGATGAATATGAGTCCTTTGATATTGATTATTTATGGCAGTTTGAACTGGCTCAAGGAGCCTATATACGAGAAATTAAAAAAACAAGGCTATAAAAACTGGAGATGAAAATTTATGCAATAGTCCAGGCCAGGATGTCCTCAAAACGCTTTCCCGGTAAGACGCTATACAAAGTTCAAAACAAACCTTTGATTTCCTTTTTACTTGAAACCCTATCAAAATGTCGTGGTCTGGATGATATACTACTAGCTACGTCTATCGATAAGAGTGATGATCCGATATTGGATTACTGTGAAAAAAAGAGTGTAAGACATTTTAGAGGTTCTCTGGATAATGTTGCTGAAAGGTTCAAGGATATTATCGAGGCTGAAAACATTGATGCATTCGTTAGATTGTCGGGTGACAGTCCGCTTCTTGATCCTCAGATTATTGAAAAGGCCGTCGCTCTTTATCGTAAAAACGAATATGATATTGTTACAAATGTTTTGAACCGCTCTTTTCCCAAGGGTCAAAGCGTTGAAGTAGTAAATGCAAAGACTTTTTTAGAAGCATACAGTGAATTGAAAAGCAATGAGGATAAAGAGCATGTAATGCCTTTTTTTTATAGAAACAAGGATAAATATAACATCTTCAATATTGAATCGGATTATGATGCGTCTACAGTGCAACTTTCAGTGGATACCGATGGGGACATGAGAATCTTTAAATTGATATTAAATAAGATGGATCGTCCTCATTGGCAATATAACTGGAAAGAAGTATTGGAATTAAGGGATAGTGCTGTCAGTAGAATACAATGAAAAAAATTAAAGTAGGCATTATTGGTTTGGGAGTTGGAAGAAAGCACATTGCCGGCTTCCAGTCCCACCCACAGTCTCAGGTGATAAAAACATGTGATTTTGACAACGAAAGATTAGAGGACGTAAAGCAGGAGTATCCTGAAATTGAAGGGGTATGTTCTGCGGATGAAGTCCTTAACGATCCGGATATTGATGTTGTTTCCATCGCTTCCTATGACAATTATCACTTTGAACAGATTACACAGGCTCTGAACAACGGGAAACATGTCTATGTTGAAAAACCCATGTGCTTATTTGATTATGAAGCCAGAAGTATTCGAGGACTTTTAAAGTCTAAACCTGAAATAAAACTATCATCTAACCTTGTACTAAGAACCTGCCCCAGATTTGTCCGCTTAAAAGAAGCTGTACAATCAGGAGAAATGGGTGATATTTATTCGATGAAGGCGGAATACTTGTGGGGAAGAAAGCATAAGCTTACCGATGGGTGGCGTAAGGATATGGATTTCTACTCAATCATCCATGGTGCAGCTGTTCATATGATTGATTTATTAATATGGATGATTGACATGCTTCCCGTAGAAGTTAAGGCCTATGGAAATCAAATTACAACAAAAGACTCAGAGATGAAATACAATGATTTTGCAGCAATATTGATGAAATTTGAAACAGGCCTTATTGCTGAGGTAAGTGCTCATGGGGGGTGCGTACACCCTCACTTTCATAATATAAGTATTTATGGCAGTAATAAATCATTTATCAATGGCATTACGGGAGGAGTCTGGGTCAACTCTCA
>JAOUBX010000048.1 GCA_029860075.1 Deltaproteobacteria bacterium
GACAATATTGGGGATGCAACAATTCAAGTTGCCCTGTTAATAGTAGAGGCTTGGCCAGTGCCGTTTTCATAATAAAAGTGCTTAACTTAGTGCCATTCGGATGTGTCCCTATTATTAACGAAGCTTGTGGAGCATCGCCTCAAAAAGAGGTCTCAGCTTTGATAAAAGCCTTTGATAAAATATAAAGGAAAGGATTCTAACGAGTACATTCACATAATCCTGATACGGCTAGCGGCGTAACAGTCTATGTGATGATAATGTTATGCTTCTTATGAAAAATAAATTAATTATCCTTGGGACATTCTTTGTTGGAATTATAGTCGGTGTTATTGGCTACAATTTTCTACTAACAAACGTCCTTTCATCTCATAGAAATATGATCAGGGTTCAGCTTGCGATAGAGGAAGAACAGAGGTCAACTCGTGAAGAAAGAAAAGGTAATAACCTCAATGCTCTATTACACCGCTGGAATGTTGCACGTTTAGAGAATCCAGAAACAATACTGACTTTTTCATCAAAGTACTCAGATGAAAGTGACAAAGATTGGTTTGCTCCAATCTCCTACGTTCTTCTAAATAAAATGACCATTGATGCAGACCCCATGGACAGAGCTAAAAAAAGTATAGAAGCTATTCATCGTGGTAATCTTGCATTGCTAATGGAGAAGATAGGCTTCAATGAACTCGCTGAATCTGAATGGGAGCATGCTGCAAAACTTGACATTCTCAATGATGTAGAGAAGTTGAAATCTAGGGTAGAGTATCTTAGAAAAAGTGTAGATGATGATTTGCAAAAAAGAGCTGAAGACGCAGTTCTTGGCCCAGATATATCTTTACAGGAATGATCTTGCATAACCCTGCACTGCAAGGGACTTGCTGATACGCTGTTTGATTTGAACGCTGTTTCTTTAAAAACATTAATTCATCCCAGAGGTTTTGCCCTTTACCCGCAAGCCCCTGAGTTGAGCCGTCAGAGGTAAAAGGAAACGAAGGATGTTTTCATTTTTCAACAAGAAACCATTAATCGAAGAAGAAATCTCCAACTGGATTATTTTGGCTTTTGAGTGGGCACTTAAAAATTATGGCTCTGATGTTTTTCATAACGAAACGATCTTAGTAACTCCTTCATCTAAGCACTTCCCGGAAAAATTAAGTTCACCTGATGAAATGGTCACATATACTTTCGAGCAAGTCAGAAAATACGCTGGAATGGAAAATTGGCCATGTAAGCTTCAAGCGCAAGAAGATGATATAAATCCAGTCGTAGCGCCAACCATAGTTCTTAAGGGTGCACCTAGTGGACCAGGGGGAACCTTCCAGTATAGTGATGAGGCGGTAATTACATACAACACTAATTTAATAAACCGTCCAGAGCCCTTGGCGGCAACATTTGCCCATGAATTGGCACATTATCTTAGTGGTATCGCCAAAGAGCCACCACCGGGTGGAGAGGAGTATTGGGAACATGCTACCGATTTGACTGCCATTTTTTTAGGTTTTGGTATTTTCTTGGCTAACTCAGCATTCACTTTTGAACAGTTCACATCAGTAGACAGCCAAGGTTGGTCATCTAGCAGGCAAGGTTATATGACCGAGCAGGAAATTCTATATTCACTTGCCCTGTTTTGTGTTCTAAAAAATATTGAAATCTCTGAAGTTATTCCATATCTAGATAGTCACCTTAGAGGCTTTTTCAAGAAATGTTATAAAGAACTACAAGGCAGCGAACATATTTCCAAACTCCATAAAATTAATGTAACACAAGAGCAATTAAGCTCTAACAATTCCATTCAGCAGACGCCAGAAAACGGCGCTGCTGATGGATGAAGTTATAGGGTAAAAAATACAATACCCTACTTGAATGTTGCATTTTTGTAGTTCTCTAACATCAAGTTTTCTTCCCGAACTAATTGTTCAAACTCTTCTTGTGTGAGTTCATGCTTTATTATGCATATGCCTGAAGCATAACTTTGCATTTTTTTAATACAGTCAATTATTTCAGAAATAGCTGTGCTACTATTAGATAAATCATCCATCACTTGAAAATTAGCAGTCCCTTTTTGTTTTTAAATTTGAACATTGGTTCATTCCCCTTTCATTTAATATTTTTATCTTTTTTAGCTATAAATCCCCAACAGCATACACCGTAGTATAGTTAGGTGTCAATGTTAAAGGCACCTTACTATACTAAGGTGCTATGAAAACTAACATTCGTATAAAACTAGGTGCAAAAATTAAAGAGGAACGAGAGAAGGCCAGCTATACACAAGAAATGCTGGCAGCTAAATCAAAAATTGATTATAAGTATATTCAAAAAATAGAAGGTAAAACACCCCCGAATATAACAATTGAAACTATTGAAAAGATTGCGAAAGCGTTAAATATACCTCCTTCAAGTTTACTAGATTTTTAATATTATAGGAGGCCATATATATGGGTAGCCTTTGAAGATGGCTTATCGTTTTCGCTATTTAATATTAAAAGAAGGGAAATGATTCACTGGGTGCTACAAATAATAGTGAAAAAAATTATAACAATAAAAATACAGCGGATCGCAAAAAAACGCTCTCGCTGATTTTTGCGTTGGGCAAGACTATGAAAATTCGATTTATTTTTTTATTTTTCATCCTTATTCTCGGGCTTAGTGCTGGCGATGTCCGTGCGAATGTCGAATTGATCGGTCGCTGGGTATCCACTGACATCGACCGCAAAGAGACAGATTCTATCGGCACGGGTTGGGCCATTACTTTTCGTGCTGACGGCTCGTTTACAGAAGAGATTGATGAAGGTTTTGGTATCGTCGAAGTTTGGGACGGAACGTACACGCTCGAAGGCAATGCACTTTCGATGCATCGTACAGGTTTCAAACTGCCTTGGGAGTTTACGATAGAGCAGAAAAACCAACGATTAATTATCTCCCGGAATTGGAGAGGAAATGTTCTGTATGTTGTGTATTTCGAGAAATCTGATGGTCAGCATCCGGAATTGTCGAAACTTCCTCGTTGGCCGAAGTCTAAGGCAGAGGCCGTTGCGATCCTAAAGCAAAAGATGAAAGAGAAGGACCTGCAGGAACTAGCCGCTACTCCAAAGGAAGATTTGATCGGAAAATATCATTTTGGACTTGGGATGTATATCCGGAATGCCTTTGGAATATGGCGCGGAAACAAGGATCTTTGGGAGGATCTAACCCAAGGTAAGCCGACACACCCGGATGATTTGTCGGGTATTATTATTGAAGCACTTTGGGAAGACATACAGGATAAATAGGTCCAACAAAACGCTACCTATTTACCTGTCCCTATTTTCCCTATTTAAGGAAAGACTTAGCCCGGTAGGGCGTATAAGCCTGCGCCATACGCCGAATGATTAAATAACACTGATAGAAAAGTCGGATAACACTCAAAAAGGAGTGTTATCGGGAAACTACATAATTACTTGTTGAAGCTGTAGGAAAACCTCTTTTGAAGTTTTTTTTTGGAAAAACCACAAAAATGACAAATATTTAATTCAATAAAATCAGCACGTTAGAAAATCAAAAAAATTATATTTTCGTAAATTTTTATTAAATTTGAGTTTTCCTACAGACTCGTTAGGCGCAACATGAGCAAAAAGGTATTTAAGCTTCTTCCACAAGAAATCATAGAGAAGTCAATTTCTCAAAGAGAAATAGTTGTGCCTTTAGAAGATGCTCTTAGGGTTGTCGATATAATGGAATCTAAGGGCATTCTAATCTTAGGCTGGGAAGGCTGGGTAAAAACTGAAGATGGTCGTGTAGGTCATGGTAGCGCTCCTCAAGGCACTGTGAGCCTAGAAGAATACTCAGTTAATGAAGCTGCTAAAATTTGTCGAGAAACAATAAAAGAAGATGCAGCTGAATGGAAAAAAGAAAATATTGGCACAAGTGAGAAACTTCACTTTTGTATTACTATCCGCGCCTAACACGGCGCTCGTGTGGGACGGCTTGCTTCGCTGCGCCGCCCCACAGCTTAAACGTAATACTCACTTTCAACCAATAATCATTGATTCTGTAAGTCAATTATTCCGCTGCTTTGTAGGTGTACTCCTCAGCCTGAGAAGTAATTCCTGAAATCAGATCATATGGATTCAAATATGAGGTGATGCTTTTGGGTTAGTGTAGCCTATAGAACAGACCTCTACAGTGAAAAATCACCTGCTCCAGCCTACCCTGATAAAATAAGTCTCTTCTTCATAATGAAAATCAAGCTTGCCTTTATAGGCATTATGAAGGGCCTCTCCAATGCGTCTGGGCAGGTGAATATCTGTCGTGGTAACTTCCAGGGACGTTCCTTCACCCGACATCTCTATTATCCTGTGAAGGGGGTGTTCACCCTTTTCCAGTTTTTCCTCATTTTTAACGAGGCCTATGAGTTCCTCCTTATGGTCTGCAAGAAATTCCCCCTTTATTGTAATGATGCCGGCCGGACATTTGTCGTTTATCCTGTTGCAGGCCGGACAAATTTCTTTATGAGAATCGACGGGTTTATCGCGCCATTGCCATCTTCCTCCCGAATACACGGCGCTGCACTGTGAGCAAAAGGCAGGTTCCCGGATTTTTTTTCGAGTCCGGTAGGGATCATGGACATGTTCATGTATTAGACGGTCGCTTCTTTGTTCCTTTTGAAATCCACCTTTACTTCCCGGCATAGCGCCTCTCCTCAATTGATAATTGTTCTGACTAAAAGTTTAGTCTACAAATTGAGGTTTGGCAAATTGCTATTAATGAGAAAGGATCAACGGATTTAACCTGGAAAGAGCAGATTATGCAGTGTGTGTCATGGGCGCAAAAGAAGGGGAAAATATTTCTGCATTTGGCATACTGATTATCTTTCTCTTATTCAGGCAATGGAGAAATCATAGAAAAATCCTGTCGTAATTCTTTTTATTGCTTATAGCCCGTTCATAGACCCTTTCATATTCCCCGGCGCTCTTTTCCCATGAATAATCCTGGGTCATGGCCTGGCTAATCATTTTTTTCATATGCCGGGGACGGTCATAATAGGTGCTTATCGCCCAGCCGACAGCGTAGTAGAGGGCCCTTGCCGAGGGCTCCCAAAATTTAAAGCCCGTCCCTTCGCCACTCGCTTCGTCGTAGTTGCGGACCGTGTCGTTAAGTCCGCCCGTGGCTCTTACGATGGGCAGGGCGCCGTATTTGAGGGAATAGAGCTGGTTGAGGCCGCAGGGCTCATAGAGGGAAGGCATGAGGAAGAAGTCTGAACCTGCTTCGATGAGGTGGGCCAGTTCATTGTTAAAGCCGATGTAAACGCCGACTTTGCCCGGAAACCCTTTGGGCAGATTGCCGAAGTAGTGCTCAAGACTGTTGTCGCCGCTGCCGAGGATAACGACCTGAGCATGAATGTTGGATACAATGCCGCTAACTGTCTCTGCCAGCAGGTGATAGCCTTTCTGTTCAACGAAGCGCCCGATTACCCCTATAACAGCGATGTGGTCATCCTCTTCAAGGAGAAAGCGTTTTTGAAGCGCTTTTTTGCAGATGGCTTTGCCTGTCATATCATTAACCGAATAATTGGCGGGAATGAACCTGTCTTTTTCAGGGGACCAGTCATTGTAGTCAACGCCGTTTAATATTCCCCAAAAGTTATCGCCTTTGTTTGAGAGATAGGGGGCCAGGCCTGAACCGCCATAGGGACTTTTGATTTCATCGGCATAGCCGTGGCTTACCGTGTTTACCATATCGGCATAGTGTATTCCCCCTTTAAGGAAGTTGACTGAACCAAAGCATTCAAACTTTTCTTCTGTGAAATTTTGCCGGTTGAGTCCCAGGTATGCGTATTCTTCGTGGGGGTAGGTTCCCTGGTAGGCCGCATTGTGGATTGTGATGACCGATGCGGCATTGCCGAGTAAGGGACAATTAAAATCCCAGATTTTAAGATAAGCCGGAACAAGAGCGCTCTGCCAGTCGTGGGCATGAATGATGTCCGGCGAGAAAGAAATATCTTTGCAGAGCTGGAGGGCCGCTCTCGAAAAGAAGCCATACCGTTTTGAATTATCGAGATAGTCATTCATGTCCTTGTCGTGATAAAGGCCCCATCGGTCAAAAAAGCCGTTATGCTCGATCAAGTAAACGGGAAGGTCTTCTTCAACTTCAGTTTCCAGCACACGGCACCATTCCTCGTTATTTCCCATCCAGACACCCATGGGACTGACAGCCTTTTTAACCGCATAGGCGTCGAGATTGATGGAGGAATATTTTGGAATGACGACCCTTACGTCGTGTCCCCTCTTTTTAAGGTAAAGCGGTAATGTTCCTGCTACGTCACCAAGTCCACCGGCTTTAATAAAGGGGGTCATTTCGGAGGAAACGATGAGGATTTTAAGCTTTTTCATAGGGTTCATTTCTCTTTTTTTCTAAATTATCCCTTAAAAAAGCAAGACAGTCCAGCCTTGAAAGGGAAAATTGTAAACGTTTTTCGCCTGAAAGAGAAAGCCTTTTGCAGGGCAATAATGCGCCTGAATTACAGGAAAAAAGCCGCCTTTATACCGTCGATAATGTATTGGATAGCCAGTGCGCTGAGAATAAGACCGAGAAGCCGGCTTATCATGTTTGCTCCTGTTTCCCCGAGCAGATGACTGATTTTTGCAGCGAAGAGAAGGGACAAAAGGGTGAGGGCGAGAACGAATGCAATAATTAGAACCATTGCCGCAGTATTTTCGACAGGGCCGGCGGCGGCTGCCATGAGGAGTACCGTCGTGAGCGCTCCCGGTCCGGCAATAAGGGGAAAGGCGAGCGGAAAAACGGAGATATCGTTTTTATGTATGGCCTCTTCCTGTTCTTTTGCTGTTGTTGATCTAATTCCTGACTGGCGGGCAAAAACCATATCGATGGCAATAAGAAAAAGGAGCGTCCCTCCGGCAATGCGAAAGGCGGGTATGCCGATGCCCAGGAGTTTGAGCAGCCTGTCGCCCATGAAAAAGAAGATAAAGAGAATAGCTGATGCCGTAATGGTCCCTCTCAGGGCCATCTTCTTTTGAAAATCTTTGCTTCCGGCATGAACTAATGCCATGAATAGAGTGGCTATACCGATGGGATCGATAACAATAAAAAGGGTGATGAAGGTTTGGAGTCGTTGTTCCATTATTTGGTCTCCCTGCTATTTATGAAAATAGCTTTCTCTTATAGGGATGCCTGGCCGTTAATATTAGACATATATTGAGAGTATAATCGTTATTTCGCTGTTTTTTTGAAAAAAAACACCTTTAATCTTCCTTTAATTTACCTTTCTTTATAATCAAACTTAACAATATAAAAATAGGGGAGGGAGAAAATGAAAAAAATTATCATGTTGGGAATGACTGGAATCTTTCTGGCGGTTTTCATTCTGGTTATGCAGGGGAAAGAGGGGGCCGGCCTCGATATGAGTGAACTCTTTAATGAGGAGAGAAGCGCTGTCAATAGCGGCCCGGAAAAGAAAATTTCCGCTGTTAATATAAAAAAGCCCGCTAAAGTGAAGGCAGAGATAAAAAAAACGGTTCAAACCAGACCTGCTGAAAAAAGACATCTTTTGAGGAATGATGCCATCAGGAAGGCGCTTAAAATAGAGCCTGTGGAAAGAGCCAAAGGGGAAGTAAAAAAAATTCTGGCAGAATATGGTCATAATGATAACGGCCGTCCGGTATACAGGAGAAGTAATGATGATTCTAACAGGGCGACCTATAATGGCAGGCCGGAAAAAAGGTATGGCCATAATGATGAAGAGGACGATGATGATTAAAAAGGGTGATGACAGAGTCTTGCCATGGATATGACAAGCCGGATAATACATCTGGGGATTATGGTATTTGCCCTTGCCGCATATTTGACGGGAGATATGGCTGATGATTACAAGAGACTGGCCTGTTCCGGTTTTACTTTTCACAAATGGCTCGGCATGGGGGCGGCCTTTTTTATTACAGGGAGGATTCTCTATGGTTTTTGGGGGACTAAAAGAGCAAGATTTTCAAGTTGGGCGCCCTGCACAAGAGACAGGCTTAAATATGCCGGAGAAGCGCTCCTCTCTGCGCTAAGTTACAAAAGACCGGGCGCGACGGCCCACCGGTACATTGCCGGTCTGGTTAAAGCGGCAGGGCTTGTTCTTTTCAGCTGGATGTCTTTTACAGGTATGTTCATGTTTTTCTTTGTTGAACCCGGCAGCCGGTCCCGCGGTCTCGTTCACCTTGTCATGGAGGTCCATGAAGTGGGAGAAGCGCTGATTCCCGCCTACCTTTTCATTCATATTGCTATCGCCATTATTCATGCCTTCTACGGGCAGGATTTCTGGCGCAAAATGTTGTTTGTCAAAAAAAAGCCTGTCAAGGCTTAAGGTTCCTCTGAAAATCCATGCCCGCCTGCCCTTTCCAGCTTTAAAGGTTCAAACATGCCGGGCCCTGCCTTAAGAAAAGCGCTTGCAGACTTGTCATGGAATACTAATGATGGACACTAATTAATTTTTTTCTTCCTTTATATTCTTCCTCGCACCTTTCAGAGACCTCCGGACAGAGTTCTCCGATCAAAGATCTCCGAGTTGAAATGACCATTCATCTGCGTCATTCCAGGCAGAAATAGCTGAAGTAAATTGCTAAGGGGACAAGAGGGGGAGAATCCCTAAAACAAATAAAGGAATACGTCATAGTGATTATAGAAAATAGTTCTTTAGAACTATTGCTTTGCCTTGTGTTGAAGGCTAATTTTGAATGAAAGAGGGGAATTTATTTCTCCAAATCTATTAAAAGCGTGGAAAATTGTCAATATAAGCATGACATAAAAGAAGTGGGGAGATATGATGCAGAACAAGTGGTTCATTTTAACTCATCAAGCGGTTTGTTTTAAGTCAATCGGTTCATTTCAATCCACTCAACAAAAAGATAGAAACTAAATAAATCGTTAGTCTTCAAGAGCTTATAAAACTGGTATTTTATTTGCAGATCAAGAGGACACTTGCCTTACATAGAAGCTGTTTCATATAGGAAACATTTGAAATCTCCGAACCGCCCCGGTCCCTCCGGGATAGGGTGGACGCTACGGCCCGGGGAGCAATTTCCGGACCAGCCCGTACTTGGCAAAGGAGACTTAACAATACACAGTATTGTAAAGTCTCCTTTTTTTATTGGAGGAACAAATGGCAAGGTTGATAAATATTCTGAAATATTTAGCGCCGGCAGCATTAATCCTTATCCAGTGTAATACTACCCCTGCATCTGAAGTCATCGACCCATCAAAAATATTTAAAGGCCATGACAGCTGGGTCAATGATATTTCTGCCTATAACAATACCCTTTATTCCGTTAGTAATGACGGCTCTCTCATTGAGTGGGACTTAAAAAGCGGCAAGATCAGGAACCGCATTTTTCTGGACAAAGTCAAGATGCTTGTGAGGGAGGTCGTTCCTCACATTTATACCATTTCCATAAACAAGGCAGGCAAGCTTTACGGAATCACCTCCAGTGACGGCTATCTGCGTATCCGGGAGAGGTCAAGTCATGAAGAGCTGTGGAAGTATAAAATTGAAATGGAAAATGCCTACAGCCTCGCCTTCGTAAATGATCATGCCTTGCTCATCGGTGATATTTCAGGAACGGTGACAGGTGTCGATATAAAGAAGAAAAAAGCCCTTTATGAAATTCATGCCCATGTGGATGCCATCAATGAAATAAGCCTTGCCCCTGATGGTAAAAGCTTTGCCACCGTCAGTAATGACAGCCTCATAAGGATCTGGGAATCCTCGACAGGCAAGCGAATTAAAACCATTAAAGGGCATAAAGATTCAATATTATCAGTCGATTTTTCCCCTGATGGAACAATGCTCCTTACCGGAAGCAGGGACAGGACAGTCCGGCTTTGGGATGTTGAAGAAGGAGATGCCACGCTGCTGCACAACGATTTTTCTTATATCAATGAAGTTGCTTTTTCTCCTGATGGGAAGCGGGTTGCCTATCAGGACAATATTAATAATGTGACGATTAAGTCTGTTGATACCGATAAAATTCTCTACAGGCTTGAAGGGCACGAGGCAAATGTAAAAAAAATTCTATTTTTGGGAGGTGCTGAAAAGATAATAACCTGCAGTTCAGATTCAAATATCATCATTTGGAATACAGGAGGTAGTAAATGAATATTTCCGGTGTCATTGTATTTACGAAATCGGGGGAAGTCGATGCAGTTGCTTCCAGGCTTGGTGAGATGGAAGGCGTAGAAGTTTATGAAGCCTTTCCAAGGGAAGGTAAAATTATCGTCCTAATGGAAGGTGAAAACACACAAAAGGAGGTGAAAAAGTTCAAGGAAATTCATAATGTGCCGGGCGTTCTCTCCGTTACCATGGCCTATCATCATTTTGAAGATGAGGCTGAAAAGAGAGCGGCGGGCAGCGCCAACGAGAAGTTGGAAAATTTAGTACCTTAGAAATTATATTCTGTGTTTTTTTACAGAATATAATTTCGCAAAGGTACTTATCCAGTCTATCTGGGTAAGCAGTAAGCTTTTAAATTAAATATAGGAGGTAAGGTATATGGGTTTATCAAGAAGAGACTTTATCAAGGCCTCGGCGGCTTCTGCCGCAGCCGCCGCGGCTGGTGTAACGCTCACTGCTCAGCCTGAAGTCGCGCAAGCGGCCAAAGGCGTCCGGTGGGATAAAGGCGTCTGTCGATTCTGTGGGACGGGTTGTGGTGTTCTTGTGGGAACCAGGGGAGGCAGGATCGTCGCCACCAAGGGTGACCCTGAAGCTCCTGTAAACAGAGGGATTAACTGTATTAAAGGTTACTTCCTTGCCAAGATCCAGTACGGTTCCGACAGGCTTACCAAACCGATGATGAGAATGAAAGGCAATAAATTCGACAAAAACGGCAAGTGGAAAGAGATAAGCTGGGACCGCGCCCTCGATGAGATGGCAATGAGGATCAAGAAGCAAATAAAGACAAAAGGTCCAAAATCGGTTGCCATGTTCGGTTCCGGTCAGTGGACAATCTGGGAAGGCTATGCGGCGGCCAAGTTTTTCAAGGCGGGACTTCTTTCCAACAACATCGATCCCAATGCGCGACACTGCATGGCTTCAGCTGTTGCCGCCTTTATGAGGGGTTTCGGCATTGACGAACCGATGGGATGTTATGACGATATCGAGCATGCCGATGCTTTCGTTCTCTGGGGTTCCAATATGGCCGAAATGCACCCCGTTCTCTATTCGAGGGTTGCCAACAGGAAGCTCACCGGAAAGAAGGTCAAGGTTCATGTTCTCTCCACATACACCCACAGAAGCGCTGAGATTGCCGATGAAAACATGATCTTCACTCCCCAGTCAGACCTGGCTATTGCCAACTATATAGCCAACTATATTATTGAGAAGGGCAAGGTAGATAAAGGCTTTGTCAAAAAGCACGTTCACTTCAGGCAGGCTAACACCGATATCGGTTACGGTCTGAGACCGACTCATCCCCTGGAGAAGAAGGCAAAGAACAGTTCGCCAAGGAAGGCGCAGATCGGAAGCAAATCGATCAGTTTTGACGAGTACAAGAAGATGGTATCAAAGTATACCCTCGATTACACCGCAAAGCTTTCCGGTGTTCCCCCAAAACAGCTCAAGAAGCTTGCCAGGCTCTATGCCGATCCCAAGGTGAAGGTTACTTCCTTCTGGACTATGGGTATGAACCAGCATACGAGAGGCACATGGATGAATGGCCTTGTCTACAACATGCACCTGCTGGCCGGCAAGATCTCCACGCCCGGTAACAGCCCCTACTCACTGACCGGTCAGCCTTCGGCCTGCGGCACTGCACGCGAAGTCGGTACCTTCTGTCACAGGCTTCCAGCGGACATGGTGGTTATGAAGAAAGCCCACAGGGATATTGCCGAGAAGCTCTGGCAGCTTCCCGAAGGGGCCATTCCGCCAAAGCCCGGTACTCATGCCGTGGCCATGATGAGGGCGCTGGAAGACAGGAAGGTCAACTTCCATTGGACCATGTGTGCCAATCCCTTCCAGGATTACGCCAACCTCAACCACTGGTTGAAAGCCGCAAGGGATCCCGCCAACTTCATTGTCTGCTCCGACCCTTATCCAACCATGTCGGCACAGGTGGCGGACCTTGTTCTTCCCACGGCCATGTGGATGGAGAAGGAGGGTTCTTACGGAAATGCCGAGCGCCGTACCCAGTTCTGGCGCCAGCAGGTAAAACCTCCGGGAGAGTCCAAATCGGATCTCTGGCAGCTGATGGAAGTATCCAGGAGGATCAAGGTAGATGATGTTTGGCCTTCGGGACTTGTTGCAAAGAGCAAGTGGAAAGGAAAGACCCTCTTCGATATGCTTTATGCCAATGGTGAGGTGAACAAGTTCAAGTGGAAAAAGTATAAGGATTATGACAACGATGAGGCTGAACATTTCGGTTTCTACGTACAGAAGGGACTCTGGGAGGAGTACAGGAAGTTCGGCAACGGCAAAGGGCACGACCTGGCTGAGTACGAAGTTTACCACAAGGTTCGGGGCTTAAGGTGGCCTGTCGTTAACGGCAAGGAGACGCAGTGGCGTTTTAAGGAAGGGCACGATCCTTACGTTACCAAAGGGGCTGATTACGAGTTCTACGGCAAGAAGGATAAGAAGGCCTGGGCATTTTTTGCGCCATACGAAGCGCCGGCAGAGTCTCCGAACAAGAAATACCCTTTATGGCTCTGTACGGGACGCGTTCTCGAACACTGGCATTCCGGCACTATGACCATGCGTGTGCCTGAGCTCTACAAGGCGGCACCTGGTGCGGTTATCTGGATGCATCCGGCTGATGCCAAAAAGCTGGGGCTCAAGCAGAATGACAAGGCCAGGGTCATCTCCAAAAGGGGTGAAATTACGGCCCGTGTCGATATGAGAGGGAGGAACAAACCGCCCAAGGGTCTTATCCATGTGCCGTGGTTTGACGCCAACATACTCATAAACAAGGTAACCCTTGACGCCACCTGTCCTATTTCGAAAGAGACGGACTACAAAAAGTGTGCAGTCAAGGTAGTAAAGGCATAACTTAAATAATCTTCCATGAGGTCAAAAGGGTGATAAAAGAGGTAAAACCAAAGGGAGTTTCAAGGCGGGAGTTTTTTGCGGGAACCCTTCGCTCCCTTACCGGCGCGGCAGTTGGCGGCACGCTCCTGGGCATTCATGCAAAGAATGTGAAGGCCAGGGCCTATGCCGTTCGTCCACCGGGCGCCCTTATAGAAGATGAATTTATAGGCAAGTGCCTGAAATGTGGTTTGTGTGTCAGGGATTGTCCCTTCGATTCCATCAAACTGGCTACACCGGAAATGAATGTTGCCGCAGGAACCCCCTATTTAAGTGTCCGTCAGGTCCCCTGTTATATGTGTCAGGACATTCCCTGTGTTAAGGCCTGCCCAAGCGGCGCCCTTAATCCCGAATTGACGGACATAAAAGAGGCAACCATGGGGCTTGCCGCGCTCATCGATCGTGAAAACTGTATTGCTTTACAGGGCCTGCGCTGCGAAGTCTGCTTCAATGCCTGCCCTGTCAAGGGTGAAGCTATCACAATCGAAACGATAGCAAATATTCGGACGGGGAAACATTCGGTCTGGGAGCCGGTAGTTCATTCTGAAGCCTGCACGGGATGCGGTTTGTGTGAACACGCCTGCATTCTCGATGAGGCAGCCATTAAGGTCTTCTCGCTGGAGCAGGCAAGGGGTGAACTGGGCAAACATTACCGTTTCGGCTGGAAAGAGGAGGAAGCGATATGAAGAAGTGGCTCATCGCCAGAAGGATCAGCCAGATACTGGTGTTATTCCTTTTTCTCATTACGCCTCTAACCAAGTCGGAAGTCATGGAGGGAAAGATACCCGCCTTTTTTGAAATGAAGACTTCTGAAATCGGAGAAGGCGGGCCTGTTTCTGACAGGGGAATCGAGATTCTCGAAGGTAATCTGACGTCATCGGAATTCCTCGATTTTATCCCCATGACAGACCCATTTGCGGCCTTGCAGGTTATGCTTGCCACAGGTGACATTTACAAGACGGCCCTCATTGGTGCCGGAATTATACTGCTTTTCTACATTATTGTCGGAGGCAGGCTCTTTTGTTCATGGGTTTGTCCCATGAATATGGTGACCGATTTTGCCCACTCCATGAGAAAGCGATTCAACATAGAGAGGGGTAGATCGCTCGACAGGAATACAAGGTACTGGATATTGGGAACGGTGCTCATTGTGACGGCTGTAACCGGTGTGACTTCCTTTGAAATTATCAGTCCTGTCGCAATGCTTCACAGGGAACTCATCTTCGGCGCCGGCGCAGGTTTACTCCTTGTGGCGGCTATCTTCCTTTTTGACCTGTTGGTTTTTTACAGGGGATGGTGCTCATCACTTTGTCCCCTGGGCGCCTTCTATTCCCTTGTCGGTAAATTAAGCCTTTTAAGAGTCCGCTTCAGTGACGGCTTGTGTGACAGTTGCGGTGATTGTTTTCCCGTCTGCGCCGAAGCACAGGTGCTTGGCCCGTCCGTTAAGGACAGGGAGCCTGTCATTCTTTCAGGCAACTGCACCAACTGTGGAAACTGTATCGATATATGTCCGCCTAAAGCACTTAAGTTCGGACTGCGCTTTAAGCGATAAATCAGATTTATGAGAAAGGAGATGCATATGAAGAAGTATATAGTATTAATACTGGCGATGGCCTTGTCTCTGGTCTTCGTTGCAGCTTCTCTGGCAACGACTGGTGAAGAGCCCATTTCGCTGAGAAAAACGAGTGTTTTCAGTAAGGAAAATGTTCCGGGCCCTGTAAAATATCTGGGTGACGCTCCCGGTGAATCGAAACTGATCGAGCGTGGCCACGGTGATGCGCCACCGCAGATTTCTCACCTCATTGATGCCAATATGACCATCGATCTCAAAAGAAACGGCTGCACCGAGTGTCATGAGAAGCGGAAGGCGAAGCAGAAAAAATCACCTCCCATGCCTGATAGCCATTACACGGACTATAGCAAGAAAAAACCCAGGGTAATGAGGAAATATAATCAGGGAAGGTATATGTGCACCCAGTGCCATGTTCTCCAGAGTGATGCCAAACCGCTTGTGGGAAGTACCTTTAAGGGCACCAGGTTTGAGAGAAAATAATGATTTATCGGTCCTTCATTGGGCCGGGGGGGTGGGGTAATTCCCATCCCCCCATTTTAAAGATTAGGTATCTATATGAGATTTATTTCTTTAGGGATATCCGGTAAAAGCCTTTGGCTATGACATAAAAATAATATTTCCATACAATCGGAACAGGTAATTTTATGAAAGAAAACATGACAAGAGCTCAATTTCTAAAAAAAATGTTCACAACTGCTTCTGATCAGGTGACAAAGGCCGTCGACAAGCGTGTCGAGGCGCTCACACCTGACAGGCCCAGACCGCCCTGGTCTTTGACGGAGAGCGAATTCCTGGGGACCTGTGAGAAGTGCCGGAGCTGCGGCGAAATATGCCCGCAGGACATCATTTATTATCACGGTGAAGATAGTTTGATAGCCGCCGGAACACCCTACCTCGATTTTACAGAAGATTACTGTGATTATTGCGGTGAATGTGTGAAGGCCTGTCCTTCAGGCGCCCTGAATTTTGAGCGTGGCCATAAAGAGCCTGGAAAGGCGCTTATCAGTAAAAATGCCTGCATTGCTTTTAGCGGAACGATTTGCAGGTATTGCGCAGAGGCATGCCCCGAATTAGCCATAACGATGGAGGTCTATAAATACCCGAAGATCGATATAGAGAAGTGCAACGGCTGTGGCGCCTGCATTTCTCCCTGTATCGGTGAGGCAATTGATATAAAGGAATTGAAAAGAGAAATTTAACCGCCGGGAAGGCAGAAAAATTACAGGACGCCGATAACACAGATTTTAAGGATTCACAGGGATTTTATGTTAATTAATTGAGAATGCTGAACTTGCCCTTTCTCCCTGTCCTCTGTGACCTTGGTGGCTAAAATATTCTTACAGGTTAATAGTAAATTACTTTAAGAGGGAGGGAAAAATTGATGGGTCATGAAAGAGCAAAGAAAAAAACAAAAGCTGGAATGCTTGCTGCTGTTGCAGTGGTACTGGCCGGGTTTTTTCTGGTTAATACGGCGCTGGCAGCAAGACCTATCGGTGGGGAGGGCAAATGGGGGCACAAGCTGGGGGAAAAGTGTTTGAGCTGCCATAAAAAAGTGAGTGAAGGTCTTTACAGGCAGTGGCGGGAGGGGGTTCACGGGCAAAACGGCGTTAACTGTTATGATTGCCACCAGGCGAAAGAGAGCGATTCCGATGCCATGGATCATAAAGGGATTATTATTTCGATTATCGTTTCGCCGAAAGATTGTTCCCGGTGCCATCCTGTCGAGTATGAGCAGAGCATGGGGACGAGGCATGCCCATGCGGCGGAATTTTCTGATTCACTGGATGGCTTCCTCGGCGCAATGATCGGAGGAGAGGCCATTGTCAATGCCGGTTGTACCCAGTGCCATGGTTCGATAGTAGAAGTCGAAGGTGACGGCAAGCTTAATCCGACCACATGGCCAAACAACGGCGTGGGCAGGATCAATCCCGACGGCAGTAAAGGTTCCTGTACGGCCTGCCATGCAAGGCACCGTTTTTCAAAGGCCCAGGCGAGAGAACCCCAGACCTGCGGTAAGTGCCATATCGGGCCTGATAATCCTCAAATGGAAATATACAAGGAATCCAAGCACGGCATTCTTTATGAGGCAAACAAGGAACGCCTCAATATGAAGAATAACCGCTGGGAGGCGGGAGAAGATTATATCGATGCGCCTACCTGCACTACCTGCCATATGGGTGAAGGTTCAGGTATTGCTTCAACGCATGATGTGGGCCTCAGGCTCTCATGGGATTTGCGCGGACCCGTTTCAACGAAGACGCATCTGGTCAAGTTCAAGAACGGTGACGCCGAGATCTACCCTGACAGCAGGGACCTTCCCGCCGATGGTGACAAAGTGAAAGACCGTTTTGGCAAGGATCAGGTCGTGCAGACTGTCTTTGATGCGGACTACAAGCGTGACACCATGCTCATGGTTTGTAACCAGTGCCATGCCAATACCTTTACCAACAGTTTCTACCAGCAGTTTGATCAGGTTGTGGAAATCTACAACGAGAAATTCGGCATACCGGCAAAAGGTATTATGGCGGCCCTTTATGAAGCGGGCAAGCTGACTAAAAAGCCTTTTGACGAGAAGCTTGAGTGGACCTACTATGAACTCTGGCACAGGGAAGGCAGAAGGCTGAGGCACGGCGCTTCCATGATGGGGCCCGACTATGTCTGGTCAAAGGGTATGTACGATCTCTCAAGGCACTTCTTCACCGAATTTCTGGAAGAGGTGAAAGCTGTAGCCGGCAAGGAGATGACTGAGGAGTTGATGGAGGAGTATGTCAATGACTCCCATGAATGGCTGCAAGAGGAGATAAAGGAAACACCGAAGATCGATAAATTCTATATCGAGAGGTACGGAGAGTGAGCCTGACAGAAAAGATCAAAGTGTATCGCAAGAAATGGGAAGGCAAGTTTCTCCCCTTCTTCCTGGGCGCCTTTGTTCTTCTCCTCATCCAGATGTCAATTCATGGTTTTGACAGGTTTTCCAGGACGGAAGCCTTCTGTACCTCCTGTCACTCCATGGACCTCATGGGAAAGGAGTACAGGGAATCTATCCATTACTCGTCCAGATCAGGTGTGAGGGCAAGTTGTGGTGACTGTCATGTTTCCAAAGGGACGCTGGCAGCCATGTGGGAGCACTTTATGGCTGCCTCCATGGTATATAGTGAAGCTCTTCATGATTTCAGTGATCCCGTGGCAACGGAAAAGGCCAGGCCTCAAATGGCCTTCAAGGCCAGGAAGTGGTTCCGGGAAAGAGGAAGCGCCACCTGCAGGAACTGCCATGTCCTCGACGCCATACTGGGAAGCCGCCGTGGTATCGGCGCTGTTCATATCGATGATGCCATGAAAAAGGACGGCAACTGTATCGAGTGTCATATGAACCTCGTTCACCGCTTTGTTCCCGGTGAAAAGGTCTTCAAAAAGGCAGCCTGGGACAGGATGGTCGATGAAGAGTATGGCAGGGTAAAACCGGAAGAAGAGAAAAAGGAACCGGCAAAAGTGCCTGCTGAGGCGCCGAAAGAAGGGCCGCCGGCAGAAGAGCCAACTCAGCAGGAAGAAGAAATGCCTGTAGAAGAGGCCCTTCCTGTAGAAGAAACAACCCGGCAGGAAGGTGAAAGCACGGATTCATCCTCTGCCGGCACAGAGGAATAACTTGTGGCGGCAGTTGTTTATGTTTGGGCAGGCTTTTTAGTCTGCCCTTTTTTATGAAATCATGTTTAGAATACCCCGTCCTGTACGCGGCTATGAAGGGCATCCTTATAATCCCCTCTCCCCCGGTGGGATCTCGATGTCCCCTGGCTGGGGTGAGGGGGGGCTTATGCCCGGGCACTTAATATGGGTCTCTTTATAATCTCCCGATTATTTATTGTATTTTCGAGTGGTCATATTCCATATACAAGGCTAGCTTTTATTAAATTCTCCAAAGAGAAGAGGTAGGGCCGCAGACATGGATATTGCCCACAAAATCAGTCTTTAAAATTCATTTCAAAAAGATTTAATTTTCCTGCAAAAATATTCACTTGCCAGGTCATTGTCAGTATTTGACTTTTCTATGCTGAAGCCGGCTCTTTCGATCATACCCTCGAGTATCCAGTCAAAAGTACTGTATTCATCTCTTATGTGGACTTTCGTTTCATCAACAAATTCTTTACTGAACTCTTTTGACAGTTCAGCAAGCAAGGCTTCTGTTTTTGCTTCGTAGTCAGGTGTAAACCGGTAAACAAGGTCTGATAGAAATAAAATACCGCCGGGCTTTAACATTTTATTCATGTTAAGTAATCCGGCCTGTTTCCAATAATCAGGAAGATGGTGGAATGCCCATTTTGTATTAATTATGTCTGCCTCTTCTCCCGGTTGAAATTGCAAAAAACCGGAATGGCAAAATTCAACGTTTTTGATGTTAAGTCTACTTGCTTTGAATGAAGCGATATTAAGCATTTCCTGCGAAACATCGATAGCATAGATTTTTTTAAAGTATTTAGATGCATGAATAGAAAAAGCGCCCGTGCCGCAGCCCATATCAATAACCGTTAAATCTTGAGGATTTGAAATATTTAAATGAACCAGGAAATCTTCCACTTCTTTTTCATAATCACGAAAGCTCTCCATTTGTTCGTCGTAAACGTCGGTAATTTCTTTTTTAGAGTAATCAGCACCGACATGATTAAACTCGTTGTATATCCAGTCTTTCATTTATTTCCTTCAGTTTTCAGGCCTGGTTTTTACCAGCGCCTTGTATTGTTCTTTATAAGACCCATTTTTTTGGTGGGGTGGACCTTATAAGCCTGTTTTTTAGACTTTGGTTTTTTATATACCTCAGGCAATTTTGTTTGTAAAGGGATTTAGTTGATTGGGTCTCTGTTGCAGGTTAAGGTTGAAGGGCGAGTTCAAAGTTCAAAGTCCGTGTCATCCCTGTTCTATAAGCTTTTCCATGGCTACTTATAAAAAACCGCACCTTGAGATTCTTTCCCTTGCAGGTATATAATCCTTTCCATGAATGATCAAAAAAACTACAACCTCATCGTCATTCTCGGCCCTACCGCTTCAGGTAAAACAGGACTCGCCGTCAGGCTTGCCGGAGAAAGCGGTTCCGAGATCATATCGGCTGATTCGAGACAGGTCTACAGGGGGATGGATATAGGTACGGGGAAGGAGCTTGAAGAGTACGGTAATATTCCTTATCACCTCATCGATATTATCGATCCTGCGGAAGAATTCAGCCTCTTCGATTACCAGCAGGCTTTTTATGAAATTTTCAATGATTTGAGAAAGAGGGATATTATTCCCATCATGGCCGGGGGGACGGGGCTTTATCTCGATGCCGTTATTCGGGCCTATGATATGCTTAAGGTACCCCAAAATCGTGCTCTCAGGCTGGAGTTGGAACCTTTATCTGAAGAAGAAATTGCTGAGAGACTGCTCAAGTTAAATCCTGCACTTCACAATACGACGGACCTGAAGATTAAGGAAAGAATCATTCGGGCCATTGAAATTGCTATTTATGAGGAAGAAAAGGGAGATGAAGGGCCGGTCCACCCTGAAATCATTCCCCTTGTAACAGGTGTTCGCTGGAAGAGGGAAGTGTTGAGAGCGCGAATTACAAAACGCCTTAAAGCAAGACTCGATGCGGGACTGATCGATGAAGTCAGGTTCCTTCATAAGTCGGGCATTAGCTGGGAGAGGCTTGATCTCTTTGGTCTTGAGTACCGTTTTGTGGCAATGTATTTGAAGGGGGAGATCAATAAAAATGATATGTTCCAGAAGCTTAATAGGGCCATTCACCAGTTTGCAAAAAGGCAGGAAACATGGTTCAGGCGGATGGAGAAGCATGGAGTGAAAATCGAATGGATAGAAGAAGGCGATTATGAAAGGCTTAAAAGTTACGTCATTCATGAAATACCCTCCTTACGTTGAAAAATATCTGAAAAAGAATGGTGGCAGTCCGTGGTCACTTTCTTCTATGCCTCATGCACCGGTTGAAGCGGCTATTGTCATTCCGGCCCTGGCTGAAAGGGACAATCTGTTTCAAACGATTCTTTCTTTAGTCAGAAACAGGAATGTTGATCTCAGCTCGACCCTTCTTATCTGTGTTATCAATAACAAAGCTGTCGGTATTGCTTCTGAAAGTGATATAAAAAATAATGCAGATACCATGCGCTATCTCGACTATTTCGCAGGCAGCGGCAAGGATTCACCAACCCCCGAATCGATTCTCAGTTCTCATGAGTCAGGTGAAATAAAAAAGAGCAAACTCAATATGGCTTATGTTGATGCTTCGTCGATAGGCAGGGAGCTTCCTTCAAAAGGCGGTGTGGGCCTGGCAAGGAAGATAGGCATGGACCTGGCTTTGACGACTTTAGATTATGAAAAGCCGGGAGCCCGGCTGATCATCTGTCTCGATGCGGATACCCTGACCGATGAAAACTATTTATCAGAGATAAACCAATATTTCCGTGAGAATAAAAGTGAAGGGGCGGTTCTTTCTTTCAGCCATGTGCTGCCCCGCGAGAGAAAGCACATTGCCGCCATCACCTGTTATGAAATCTTTCTGCGCTATTACAGGATGGGACTACAATTTGTCGGAACGTCCTATGCCTTTCATACCATCGGCTCAACTATGGTATGCACGGCAAAAAGTTATACCGCCATTGGCGGCATGAATACAAAAGAGGCGGGAGAAGACTTTTATTTTCTTCAAAAGCTGGCCAAGTATACAGCTATAGGAGAAATAGACAGCACCACCGTCTATCCCTCTGCCAGAATATCGGACCGCGTTCCCTTCGGTACGGGGAGAAAAATGGGGGAAATGGATGCGTTGGGGGAGGCCTTCTTTCCCTTTTATGATCCCCGAAGCTTCCAGGTTCTAAGGGGGTTTATCGCTTTAATTAAGGGGGCAATTGATAGCGGTATATCAGATGGGGAGGCTATCGTAGACAAATGCCGTAAAATTGAACCGCTTCTTGCCGCATTTGTGGAGTCAAAAAACTTTGCCACCGTCTGGGGAAAGCTTAAAAAAAACAGTCCCAATAAGGAAAAACTGCTAAGGAGTTTTCATGAATGGTTTGACGCTTTTACCATTCTCAAGCTCATTCACTATTTAAGGGATAATGGTTATGCTGAAATGGATATGTTTCAGGCGGTTGGCGGTCTCATGAATATGATGAATCTCGATTTTCCATTTCATGAGACAGAGGGTGCAAATTGTGAAAAAGGGGTGGAGCTTTTGCATTATATGAGGGCGTTGGAAAAAGAGGATTGACCACAAAGGCACAGAGGTCACAAAGAAGTAGCTGAAAAAAGAATAATATTTTTAAGAACTCTCACTTCATTCGAGACAAGAAATTCTCCCTTTTCCCGGAGATATTAATAGGTAATAGTGAATAGCTCTTTGATTTTTCTTTGTGCTCTTTGTGTCTTTGTGGTGAAAAACTGCTTTTCTGAGAATTAATGATTATTCGGTGAAATACCCGCCGGATCGGAGGCAATCTTTCCCGACTGCCCCTTTTTTATGGCCTCCACGGCGAGAGTATCAGCCCTTTCATTCTCTGCATGACCGTTATGGCCCCGTATCCAGTGCCAGGTGATTTCGTGTTTTGAGGCAGCCGCATCGAGCCTTTCCCAAAGATCCCTGTTTTCGACGGGCTTCTTGTCGGATTTTCTCCAGCCCCTTTTTTTCCAGTTATGAATCCACTTGGTAATGCCGTCTTTTACGTAACTTGAATCGGTTGTCAAATGGGCCTTTGATTTTTTTTTGAGCGCTTCCAGCGCATGGATGGCGGCGAGCAGTTCCATCCGGTTATTGGTCGTTTTTTTTGTGTAACCGGAAAGCTCCTTCTCATGTTCGCCATAGCGGAGTATGGCGCCCCACCCGCCGGGACCGGGATTGCCGGAGCAGGCGCCGTCGGTGAAAATCTCTATTTTTTTATTTTTTGAATCAGTCATGGATATTTTTTATAGTTCCCGCAATATAACAAGAATGTCAGCGATAGTAAATGAATAAGCGTTATCAGTGTCGGCAGTATAGACAAAGGAAAGGTGTCTCTGATAAAATGCACCCCTTATTTATTAAAGAGAAGGAGAAAAATAGCATGCCCCAAACATCACTTCACCATGACAACCTGCAAGAATACTACGGCAAGGTGCTTCAGCACCAGGACGACTTGAAAACAGGCGCCTGCTGTACGGAAGAGGCCATTCCCGATGAGATGAAAAGGCTCATTAATAATATTGATGATGAAATTATTGCCCGTTTTTACGGCTGCGGGTCACCCATACCGGCTGAACTGGAAGGGCGGGTCGTTCTTGACCTTGGCTGCGGAACGGGCAGGGATGCTTACATATTATCTCAGCTTGTCGGTAAAGAGGGCTTTGTTATCGGTGTCGATATTACTGACGAGCAACTGGCCGTAGCACGCAAACACTGTGACGGGCAGATGAGGCGCTTTGGTTATGACAAGCCCAATGTGGAATTTAAGAAAGGTTTTATCGAAGATCTTCAATCTCTCGGCATTAAAGATAATTCTGTCGATGTGGTTATTTCAAACTGCGTTATCAATCTGTCCCCTGATAAAAAGTCGGTATTTTCAGAGATTTTTAGAGTACTCAAGCCGGGGGGCGAACTTTACTTTTCAGACGTCTTTGCAGGGAGAAGGATTCCGGAAGAACTGATCGACGACCAGGTACTGCACGGCGAATGCCTTTCAGGGGCCATGTATATTGAAGATTTCAGGCGCATGCTGAGAGAAACAGGCTGTGCCGATTACCGGACTGTTTCCAGCAGGAGGATCGGCATCGATGATCCCCGGGTTTATGAGAAGATCGGCATGATCGATTTCTATTCCATCACCGTAAGGGCTTTCAAACTGGAAGGGATGGAAGATATCTGTGAAGATTACGGACAGACGGCAACCTATCTGGGCACCATTCCCGGCTATCCTCATTTTTATGAACTCGATGACCACCACAAATTTATTACAGGCAAGCCCATGCTTGTTTGCGGTAATACGGCAGGCATGGTAGGGGACTCAAGGCTGGGCAAGCATTTCAGGGTGACGGGAAACCGCTCCGTTCATTATGGCCCTTTCGAGTGCGCGCCGGCCCCTGCTGCTGCAACGGAAGAGGGTGATTCTTCACCGGCAGTATCTTGTTGTTAACAGCTTGAGGGAATCCTTGACAAATAAAGGAAAATAGCTATTATAGACACTTTGCCGGAGTGGTGAAACTGGTAGACGCACTGGACTCAAAATCCAGCGGGGGCAACTCCATGTCGGTTCGATTCCGACCTCCGGCACCAATCATAAACCCCTGAAATCATTAATGATATGTGGTTTCAGATTTTTTTGTTTCGGTCACCGTTTCAGTTGAAATTTCCCCGATTGTGCTAAAATTGTGATAAAAGTGATTTTGAACTTTCCTTGCAGCGAGCCTCAAATCCTTTTCGTTGACAATGTTGTACCTGTCAAAAACGCTTCTCCTTTTGTGACCTGATATCATCATTGCAACTCTTTCAGGAACTCCGGCTCTTATCATATTTCTTACTGCTGTTCTTCTAAAATCATGGGGCACTTTGCCCTCAAGCCAATTGCAATCCAGTTCAGCCACTTAATCTCCCAACCCATCAACACCCCACGCCTTTGCCTTCCACTACTAAAACCTCTTCCCCTCTATATGCTAACCCAATCTCTTTTTCTGGATGCTACCTAAAACCTACTTCACAGCCTCTTTAAGTCCCTTCCCTGCCTTAAACTTCGGAGCTTTACTTGCTTTTATTTGAATAGCTTCGCCTGTCTGAGGGTTCCTGCCGGTTCTTGCTGCTCTGTTAGAGATAGAGAATGTCCCAAAGCCTACAAGAGAAACGCTGTTTCCATTTGAGAGCGCACCTGATATCTCATTTGTTACAGTCTTTAGTGCTTCACCTGCCTCTTTTTTTGTAATCCCTGCATCCTCTGCTATTTTTGCTACGAGTTCATCTTTTGTCATGTATCGGCTCCTATTTATAATTATTAAAATACTATGTGTAGTGTTTTTTATGTCAAGAATAAGTTATTCCTGTTCCTTGATTTCATTTAGAAGCTTTTGAAGGTTTTTATCTTTTCGAACTTTCTTTGCCAATTTTTTTATTTTGTCAATCTCGCTTTTTGTTGCGGCTTGTAACAGGTCAAGGATATCTAGCTCGTCCTTTCTTCCTCCGGCCAGGAGTTTCATTGCTACAAGGTAGGGCAGAGGGAATAAAGGCACAGGGAGTTTATCGATCGGTTTTACTTCGTTTATCCCTTCCAATTCCCACTTGTAGCGCAGGAGCAATATGTCTATTCGGGGATAGTCGCCTTTTGAATCATCAATTACTACCAAGTCGTGTTTTAGCGGGTCTGTTGGGTCTTTGGTAGCTTCGATAAAGCGAAGCTTGAATCTGTCTGGGAGGTATTCTTTTAGGAAGTTAAAAAATGAGGAGCCGGGGTATTCTGCTGTTGAGTGGAAAAAGAGATCTACGTCAAGTGTTGTTCTTTCAGCTCCAAAGAAGATGGCGGCATATCCGCCGATTAATGCAAGGGACGCTTTGTTTTTCGTCTGTTTTTCATAAGCTGTGACGGCGTTTTTTATTACGTTTAAGGTATCGGTTATAGATGTCACTCTCGCTTACCCCTTCCTCAGCAGCCTTAATCGAGATTATCTCATGAAGTGCTCGCTCCATTTTTAACATCCTCTCTATCGGGTCAAGCTGGAGAAAGGCTGCTCGCTGCTCTCCTTTTAGCTCTTTTATCACATTGGAAGCCATAAACTAATCCTTTCTTGAAATACTATGGAACGCATGGTGGCTTGTCAAGAGAAATCGATTTTAATCTACTACTCTTCCAAAGTTATCATAAATGCGGTCAATCTCTTCCAGGGCGTAGGCTGCTACGGCTTTTTGGTCTGATATGGATGATACATCGGTTGGTTCCAGGTCACCAAAGATCATGATGTTTTCATTATTGAGGCGATTTGTAGGCCCGGTATAATTAAAGCTGCCTGCAATCACTACCTGCTCGTCTATCACCATGAGCTTATTGTTGTGCTTGCCAACCTTTGGAGAAGAACCAAAGAAAATAATTGTAGAGGTTTATGGACTAAACCTTTTTACCTTAAAAAAGTATATTAGTTCTGTTTTTTTCAAAAAAAGCAAAAAAAGCCGAAAAAAAGTGTGAAAAAAAGCAAAAAAAGCCGAGTAATTTATTTTTCAATAAGTTATTGTTTAGATACATTGAACAAAAAAAATCATCCGCAAAGAAGGAATTAAAGAATAAAAGATTCAACCACAAAGGTCACGAAGGAGCACGAAGAAGAAATTAAGAGATTAAAGGTTTTAAGAATTTAAACTTCGTGTTCCTTCGTGTACTTGGTGGTTAAAAAGATTTTAAATAAAAAGGAGAAGAGAAATATGTCATCCTTACTACTGTCACTTCGCAAGTCCGGGCTTATTGCCGCAATCTTCTCATTTTTTCTCATCTTTCACTGTTCGCCTATTTTGGCTGCATCCAATGCAGGCCTTGAAGCCGACCTGCAGGAAAGCCTGCGGACGATTCAGAAATTAACGGACAAGGCCCTTGCAAAGATTCAATCAGGAAGTGATGCCGGGGTGGAAATCGGTGAGATCAAGGGCTATTCGGATATTCTCATGGCGTCGGACTTGCTTTTAAAAGAGCGCTTTGTAAAAGGGGCTGAAAAGGCGAATGCCCTTGGCGTTAAAGCGGGAGCAAGGCACAATGCCGTACTGGATAAATACCGCCGCAGCATGGGTGAAGTCATTCGCCTTGTAAATAGCCTGTCCGATGCGGGCAGTATGTCCGCTTCGGGCAATGATCAGCAAGGCACACTGACGCAGTTAAAAGCCCTTTTGAAACAACTGCTGCCCAAAAAGCGCCGCCCCATTCACGGTGCGCTTCCCTACCGCCATCTTAACCTTCCCGCCCTTTTGCCCGTAAGCAATATTAATGTTACTCCCGCCTACAGGGGGGGAAGTGCGGGTTCTCTGCCTGAAGACCTGGCAGCAAGTGAAGAGGCGCCAATCAGCAAAGAAATGACTGATCTCGCCGCCTCACTCAACTGGAATCCCGTCGAGATTTATGAATATGTAAAAAACAACATTCATTCTGAATGGTACTACGGCTGCATGAAAGGGGCCCAAGTGACGGCCCGCCAGAAAAGCGGCAACGACTGCGATCAGGCTGCGCTTTTGGTAGCCCTCCTTCGGGCCTCGGGATTTCCCAGCCGTTATGTGACGGGAACTATCGAGTTTTTCGGCGGCATGGAACAGGCCAAAAACCTGACCGGCATTGATGAACCCATGAATATTGCCCGCTTCCTGCAAAAAGCAGGTATTCCCTACGAGCCGGTCATTGCAGGTGGTAAGATGGTTAATTTCCGCTTCTCCCATGTCTGGGTGGATAGCTACATTCCCTATTCCAATTACCGCGGCGCCGTCATCGACGGCCACGGCAAGACCTGGCTCGGCCTCGATACCTTCATCAAACCAGCAGGCTACATTAAAAATGGCGCGTCCCATATCGATGGGTTCGTCAATATTTCTTCTGTGCGTGATAATTATCTTTCCGGTCTGAACACAAACAGCCCTCTGGAATATCTGACGGCCTATATCAACAGTGAACTTGAGGCGGCCAATGTGGGGCTTACCTATGATGACTTTCTTCATAAGCGGACCCTCAGGCCGGAAATACTTAATATCATCCCCTCGGGGCTCCAGTTCAAACAGATTGCTGTTACCGGTGAATCTGCAAAACTTCCCGATGCGCTGAAACAGAAGGTAAGGTTTACTGCAAAGGCGGGCGCCGGTGAAAATATTCTTGACTTGACCCTTGATACGATCAAAGTGGCAGGAAAGCGCATTGCTCTTACCTACGAGCCCGAAACCATCGACGACCAGGAGATCATCAATGCCTGGGGCGGCCTCGACAACACGCCCTCCTACCTGGTGCGACTCAGGCCCGTTCTCACTATCGACGGTGAACGCATGGCTGTTGCCACAGGCGGTCTCGCCATGGGCAGTGATTATGAAGTGACTGTCGAGTTGCACGGTGCCGGTTCAAATGTAGTGGAAAAAATTACCAACACCCATATTGCAGGCAATTTGTCGGTTATAGGGATAGGAACCAGGTCGATCACGAAGGTGCACAAAGAAAAAAGCGCCGAAATTCTGCTTTTTGAAGAAGCCAAAAACTACACCAACCGCTGGTCCGAAGCGGAAGAAGAACTCGCTTCCCTTCTAAACCTCGCTATCGCCAGACCGCTACCTTCCGTCGTCACCCTCGGCGGCGCCATTGATGTGGCTTATCTCTTTGATACACCCCACGGTTTCGAATGGACAGGTGTCTTTATGGATGCCGATTTCCGTGCCATCGAAGTAATACCATCACTTCCCCCCTTAGAAAAAGGGGGGGCAGGGGGGATTTCAAATGAAAAACAATTCATGCGCCTTGCCGCTTTAGAGGGCTCCATTCTTGAAAATAAAATTTTCGAAGACGACTTCCAGGTCGATTCCATATCGACGGCAAAATTATTCCAGCATGCAACTAAAGTCATTACTATTGACAGCAGCAACATAGATACCACCCTCCCCACCCTCCCCTATGACGACTACATCAAAGAAGAGATCACCAACGCCGTCAATCAGCAATTCGAAATCCGCATTCCCCATTCCGAAATCAGTTACATGGATTGGCTCGGCACGGGCTGGCTAAAGGAAAATGTTGAAACCGGAGAGTCGGGCTGGATGCTTACCGGATTGATCGCCGGGGGGATGACGGCGGTTGATAAAAGTAAGTGGATTATGGAGGATATTTTAAACAGTCTAAGTTTGCCTTATACTTCAGGTGTAAATGATGATCCAACATCAGTTGTAAAACTGGTCAGGATGAATGTCGCCATGGCTGACTATCAGAAAGGAAAAGTTAATGAGACGCTGCCAAATGCTTTAATGGTCATGGCGCGTGATGCCAACGGGAAAGTGGTTCCCAATGTTCCCGTTACTTTTCGGCTAAAGGAAGGCGGCGGGACGATTCAGGGAATCGAGAAATCCGGTGAAAATATTGGTGAAGCCGGAAACACTGTGGTAATAAATACCGGCCCTGACGGCATTGCCAGGGTAAAGCTGACGCTCGGAGCGCATACTGAGGATTCTCCTTACTACATCGAAGCTTCTCCCCACTGGCAGATGGCCGGTTTTAATACGGTTTCCGTATCATCAGGCGAACTGTTTACCGATAAACCCTTCGAAGCATACGCTTTACCCGGCGACGCCGTCAAGCTTATAAAGCTTCATGGTGATAATGAAACCGGATATCCGGGTATTTATTCGGGGACGCTTTTAGTCAAAGCGGCTGATGCTTTAGACAATCCCATAGCCAACAAGATAGTGACTTTCAGTGTTATCTCGTCAAAATTCCGGGGTACAGCGCCGTCGGAAGATACAGCGGTTGAAAGTGCGAAGCTCTTTGCCAAACCGGAAGACTGTCCCGGTGTGGCAACATTCGATTGCGTGAATGCGGCTTCGACGATAACCTATGTCTCGGACAGTTCCGGGAAGGCTTATGCCTATGTCATCCTCGGTAATACGGAGAATACGCAATATAAAATAAAGGGGTCGGCCTTCAGGGATGAAAACGGTGAGGAAACGGCTAATTCCATCACACCGGTGGCAGACTTTTCACATAGTACGCTGACGCTTAAAGGTGATAATCAGGCTATGGCCGAACCAAAGCTGATTATTGCCAGTACCTTCAGTTCAGATATCCACGGAAATACCATAAATGCCGGATTGCCGGAATCGACATTGAGCAAGCCTATTACTGCTACCCTGAACTACATCATGGAAGATTATGAAGTAGCGGGGACTACAGGCAGTTACTATCTGAAGGGTAACGGTATTTTTACGACCTTGGCTGTTGATTATGGTAAGGTAGATTTTACGCCTCTTTTCGGTAATGGCAGTGTTAATCCAGCAACAGTGGAGAACGGCGCAGACGGCAAGTATTCGACCATTCCAACTCTGGGGCCGGAGCCAGCCTTGAATTTTATTAAAGCAGCTGCAACAGTAATAGTGCCCGAGCCCTATATTCATGAGGTGACGGGCGATATCTTGATAAGAGAGAAAGAAATTAGGGGAAATGCCTATTTCAACATCTGGGGAGCAAAGCCTGTACTGGAGCCTATCTATGTATTTATCAATGACGAGGGATACCCTATTAAAGATACTCTTGTCGCCTATACTGTTGAACCGCCTACGGAAACAGAAGAGAGTATTTATACACCACGGGATATTACACTTGAGGTTTATGAAAATGATACTGACGGCGCTAAAATCATGATGGGGATTATTGAACCCAATCCAAAAAAAGAATTTGTCATTAGCCAGGGGGGAATGAAGTTCAGACAGGGGTATAGTTATTCAGCCAAACTTGTATTCAATTACGGGACGGAAAATGAACTGAAGAGCGAAGTCATAGATATTTATTTGTTGCGAGGGGCCTTAGTGTTGCAGATTGGTAAGAATCCCAAAACTCAGAGCCGTCGTATAGATATTAACTACTACATCAATTATGATCTTTCAAATATTAAGAAGATTAACCTGCTAGTTAAGAACCCTAACGAGAGTGACTTGTTGGGTAATCCTAAAGTTGTCTATGCAACAAACAGCATAACAAATGATCTGCTGACAACAAACAGAGGTCAAAACAAGTTTGCATGGGATGGGAAGGGTTCTGACGGTAATCTGACTGAGCCTTGGGAATATACACTTGAGATGGCAGTGGAGACTGTAGATGGTAAGGAGTTTAATTTTAAAGATACGCTATCCAGGATAACGTTACCCATAGCGCGTATTGACAATGGCCGTATTAAGACAGCCTTTGATCAACAATTCTCTACAACATATACATCAACAGCTACGAACAATAGTTACGGCAGTTTCCAGGATGGCGACAATTATTTTGCACCGGCGCCTGTAAAAGGGTTTTACGCTGAAATTAAGGGCAACAAACAGGATATATTTGTTCCCGGTGAAAATAAAAATGATGATTCAGCCTTTCTCTTCTACGATTTGAAAGGATACTCCAAGGTTACTGTGCAGAGTCCGGCAGTGCAGTCGCTACAACGGATGGTGAACCTTGCTCTTAGCGTGCAGGGAGACCTGGATGCCGTAGCGCGTTATGACCAGTCTAAAACGGAAGCCAACAAGGTAAATCCCTATTATCCATTCATGTCTATTGACGGATGGTATGGCAGTGATACGGTTAAGAAGCTAATAGCCTTTAAAAAGGCGTTTATGAAGGACGAGGCCTCTATGCAAAAAGAAATTGATTTACTAAATAAATACGCTAACCTAAATTATAAGACATCGGCACAGTCTATAGACTATACTAGCCTTGGTAATTTAGCTGGTATGGACACGTTAAAAAAGGCATTTGAAAAGAGTAAGGAATATGACAATATGCCTTTCTACAACGAGGCAAACCTTGCTGATCAGACAACGGTCTACGGACTTGTTACGGAATATGCCAAGGCACACAATCCCACAAGCTTGACGGATGAGCAGTTTGTAGCTTTTGTAAAGGCCATTGCAATGCAGGAGTCTAACTTCTATCATGCAACGGCAAAGGGCTACATTAACAGTTCTAATGTTGAGAAATTTACATGGGCGAAAGGTATTTATCAGATAATTAGGAGTACGTGGCTTGATGAGACGTGGACGTTTGCCGATGGAGGTATTCCTGCACAAGGAAAAACAGATCTCATGCGTTACAAGGAAACTCTTAATATTAAAGGTGGTATATCGTATATTCGAAAACAATACTTGGATTTTGAAGCTGAATATCCAACATGGAACCTTAGTTCAACGCAAAAAATGAAAATGGCAGCGGCATATTATAGTAGGGGACAAGGAACCATAGATGGATTAATTAAATTAAAATGTTCTGAAAATGGTGAACTTTCTGCATCGAAATTTGATTCAGAATACAACAATAATATTGAAGAACTTCTGGAAGAAGTTTTAAATGAAACTATTAGTTCACTCAATCAGAATCCTGGTAACTGTAATCTCATAAAACAGGCTAATAAAATAGGTGAAGGGTTAGATTATGTTAAGTCATTATTTAATACTCAAGTTGTTGGTCAAACGGAGGTAGGTTGGTATGGTTTCTTCAAAGACAGTAATAATGAAGATGAATATTTTAAAAATATTAACTTTTTAAATGTGCCAGACTTTAGATCACGTGATTATAAATGGAGGTTTTGTGAACAATGAGATATATAATAATCTTAATGGCTTTGTTTGTTTTTAATTTTTATAATAATGTTACTAACGCATTTGAATTGGAAGAAGTAATTCCAAAAAAAAGTATTTTCTGTCCACATGGATCAGCAGATCTGGATGGTGATGGAACTGATGAATTAGTTAGGTTTAGCTATCAAAAAGTAAAAGGGAAATTGTTTTATTTGGATAAAAGGGTAGATATTTACAAATACAATAAAAAAAGAAATGAAATTGAACATGTTTGGAGGAGTCAGGATCTTAGTGCAGAAGGTGGTGATGGGTTTGACGGTAAAATACGTTTTGGAGATATGAATGGAAATGGGAGACAAGAGATAATTTTATTTGGTTATAGATGGAATGATGATGAGGAAAGCCGTGGATATCCTTACGAAGGAAATATATATGTATTTGAATGGAATGGGACAAAATACAGACAAATTACTATGACAAAAGAGATGCTTACTTATAAGAAGAAAATAGTCGTGACAAATTTAGGTGTAGATCAGAAAGATTCAATTTTGATCAATCAGAGGAATAAATTGTATGCAATAAATTTGGAAGGGAATAGTTTAGTTAGTGAGCTTATTTCTGATCGTCAATTGGAAGGATCGACACGTGTAGATTATGCGGTTGCAGATTTCGATGGTGATGGTCAAAAAGAGATAGTATTTGAGGATAGGAATAAAAAAAATGATACTCATGAATTGAAGATGGTTAAATATGATAAGGGAGTTAAAGAATTTAAGATTTTATATGAAGAGCCAACGCCTAAAACACAGGAGGGGTATATTGAGATTAATGATGTATTAGAAACAGAGGATGGTTCAAGGGTTGTCTTAATGAATTATGATAAGCAAAAGAGATATATCAAAATTGGTCCAGATTTGAAGAAGGAGTCAAAGGGAGGCAGAAAGATTGTAATGAAAAAGATGGGTGTTGATAGTGCTGTCATTAAGAAAAAATCTGTAAAATATTCTGGATTAAAGTTGCTTGATGCGCGGAAAAACCTTTTTGCCGATATAGACGGGGATGGCAAAGATGAGGTCGTAAGTTGTCTTAAGAAGGGCGGTGTGGCTGTTTACAGGATCAAGGGGAATGGAAAAAACAAATAAAGAGAATATGTCCTGTTTCCCCACCTGAGAATGACGACGGGTGCTCATGTTTCTGATTCACCCTTCTATCTCTATGATTATGACACCAGGGTGGGTAGCATGGTGGGTCTCAATGTGGTTGATGTTCTGACTGCGACTGATCTTGCGGGGCTTATAAAGACGGACA
>JAOUBX010000049.1 GCA_029860075.1 Deltaproteobacteria bacterium
TAAAGAGAGGCTTTGTCCTTTAAACCCGCAAGCCCCTCAGCTATTACGTTAGCAGGTATATGAGCGAAGAACGAAAAGAAATGGAACGCGCCCTGAAAGAGGCTTTTAAATATTAGGGACACTTCCCATTTTAAAAACTAAGAAACAGGGTCGCATCTTAACAGGCTGTCCGAGAATAAGTTTTGGATTGTTCGCTTAATAATTAAGATGCTACCCTCATATCTCCTCATATCTCACAGGGTAACTGGATGGTTTTGCGTGGAGACGTTTATGCCCTTTGGGTACTGAGGCACGGAGAAAGATGGTACAATAGCTGATGAAATTTTTTTAATCTTATTGAACCAACATTATTATCTGCCGGGAGCAATAAAAAAGCCTGAACCGATATTGATTCAGGCTTTTCTCTTTGATTTATACTTTTCCCGGAATGGTTACATCTGGGCAATTAATTTATATCATTCATTTAAGCACTGAATAAAAATGTCATTAGAGCATAACTGTTTACTATTTATCGGGTTGCCTGATTCTTTATATTTCTTCTTGGCATGGGAAGGGTTGACCCGAACATCAATAATGTTTGAAGCAAGAGGACTCCATGAACCAGGATGGGGATTTTCTGAAATATTAACATAGATAGCAAAGCTATCGGGTGAACTATATAATACGGGAATTATATCAGCAGATAATGAGGCACTTCCTGTTCCTGTCGTATATACCTCAAATGTACTGGTAGTTAAAGTAAAGGCATTAGCTTCTCCTGTATTGAAACCTAAATATACAATACCGTTATTAGTAGAAGAGAGCCGGTAATCGAAGTCGACCTGAAAGGTTGTTAAGATCCCTTCTGTCACTGAAGTGGGGGAACTAAATGTTATTTCTATGGCATCACCATTACAAACGTCCGGTACCGATGATGCTCGTACATATTCGAAAATAACGTTGCCGTCGGCATCTTTAAGAGTAAGAATATTCCCTTCAAGAGATAAATTGAAGCTCATAGAAAAAATATCCAATTTATCACCATCTACTGAGCCCGTATAAAATGGTGCATATCCATTATGCATGGTGCATTGTCGCATTGTAACCGTATTATCACTTTCTATTTCCAAATAGTGCTTTCCGGACTCGTTATACCAGGCACCCGCATAGGGTGAAGTATTAGAATTATCACTATCGTCTCCAAAGCAACCTATTAGCATTTGGCATATTAGTGCAATAGTCAGGATATCTTTTATTTTCACTTTATCATTTCCTCCTTTTGATATATATGTAGTGTCATGTTTTGAAATTTGACTATTGTATCATGTTTTCTTGATGTTTAAAAATTTTATTTGATGAAATAGAACAACAGTGATCGTTAAAAAAAGAGCTAAAAGGGTCGCATCTTAATTATTAAGGTGCGACCCTCATATCTTCAACTTTCAAGCACAAAGTTGCAATCTTTGCTCGAATATGATTTAGTCTTAATCAAAAACTTTGCGCTGCTGGTTGGCGTTATCCTTATGTTTTAAAGGTGCATCAATGAAAAGTAGAGCCATTTTAATTTCATTCATTTTTTCAGCATTATTAATGACGAGCCATTTATTTGCTGCCGATGCAGTTCCATATACTATTCAGAGTATTAAGTCTGTTGGTTCAGGTTACGTTGAGTTAGTTGGGCCAGGTAAAATTCGGGTTAAAGATAAAGTATTGCCTTATGTAGACACCAAGTACATTAGGGTAAGCAGTATTGGAACCATGACTAGTATTGAAAATATTACAAAAGGTTGCATGCTTGCCTACGCATCAGAGGGGTATGCTGAAAGTATTACCGTAAGCCGGCAATCTTGCGATCAAATACTCACCGTTATTAATAGTGCCAAATAATTCTAAGAAACGGGGTCGTATTTCCTCGTACATATCCCCCACGACCCATATATCAAATTCTCCTTCTTTCTGCTTTACTTCAGACATGGCTTGACTCCTTAAATGAATGAATGTGGTGATATTGTCATCGTATATCTTCATTGTCAAGATTTGTTATTCGATTATAATGCAAAGCATGAAGAACACAGTCCAAAAGAAAACGGAACGCTTCACAATTGTAACTATTCCAATAGTGATCGAATCACTCAAAAAAGTTGCAAAATCAAATGAACGTTCTCTGAACTGGCAGATAGAGCGGATTTTGAAAGATTGGTTGCTTGAAAAGGGTGAGATTAAGCAGAAAGACCTGGATTAGTATTTAAGCAATTTCTGCAAAACCGGATTTGAATGAATGAAAGGGAAGGTGTGGAGCCTTCCCTTATTTTTTTTCTGTGCTTGATAAATGCCTGGTTGCAAGCCTGACCTCAGGCCACGCAAATCTTCCTCACTTCATGAAAAAGGGATATTGAAGAAAGAGAAAATTATTGAGGAGATAAAGAGGTTAAAGGAGCGACAAGAAAAGAAATGACTTCTTCCTGTAGTCATCATTATTAACTCACCCTGGAAAGTAGTAGCTTTCAAGCAGTAATAAATACTTTACTTCAGCTTTCTCAAGTAGGAGAAGATATTAATCATGAATACATAATCGATTTCTTGATAACATGAAAAGTGTGGTGTTAATAGGTTAGGAATTTTAGGTTTTGTATCTATTAGTGTCAGCAAATTTAGCTCAAATCGATTGACAAGTGTCAAGTTGATGAATAAAGTAGAGAAAAACTCGTTAATAACATAGTTAGCTAATAAGTACAATTAAGAAAGGTGAAAATGAAAGATAAAAAACAAGCCAAATCTGGGCCAACCGCCTCTCTACCAAAAGACCCCCAGCCAAGTGTAGACAGAATAGATGACCTAGCATCTCGGGTAATAAAGGGAGATATTTTACTGCCCAAGTTTCAAAGGGATTTTGTTTGGGAAAGGTCTCAGGTGCTTAATCTTCTAGATTCAATTGTAAGAAATTACCCGATTGGAAGTATTTTGCTTTGGCAAAGCCGACAAGAACTTAGAAGTGAAAATAAAATCGCGGATCTTGAGATAAATCTCCCCAAACCGGATTATCCGGTAAACTATTTGCTAGATGGGCAACAGCGTTTATCGGCAATTTGTGGTTCGATGTATTGGCACGGTACAAATCCACAAAGTATTTGGAACCTTGCTTACGACCTACGATTGCAAAAATTTATTTTTCTAGATTCGTTGGGCGATCCTCCACAGCACCAAATTAGAATGAATAAACTCAAAGATCCCTCATCATTTTATAAGCATGTCGCTATGCTTTCAAATCTCGATGTGATCCTCCCCCACTAATGTGGAGAGTAAGTTAAGCCACTTTTTTATACTCTACCCATTCTTCTTCAAAAGATACAGGTGATTTATAGTTGTTCGTAGAATGCCTTCTCCGCCGATTATAATAAACCTCAATATAATTGAATAAGCTTTGCTCCGCTTCCTGATCATTCTTGAAGCAGACATGATGAGTCAGTTGTGTTTTCAAGGTATGAAAAAAAGACTCTACAACCGCATTATCCCAGCAATTACCCTTCCGGCTCATACTTTGTATAAAACCGTGGGTTGATAGCTTTTCTCGAAAATCTCTACAGGCATATTGAATTCCACGATCACTGTGGACCATCAATCCCCTGTCAGGCCTCCGCCTTAATATCGCTTTGTTCAGCGCTTTCATCGTTGAATACCTTTCAAGGGAATCACTTAAATCCCAGCCCACTACAATCCTGGAAAAAAGATCAATAAAAACACTTAGATAATACCACTTTCGTCCAATTCTCAAATAAGTAATATCACCTGCCCAGACATGGTTGGGAGAACACACATCAAACCCCCTGTTTAACAGGTTTTCCGCAACAGGCTCTTTGTGCCTGGAATCAGTTGTTGTTACAAACTTCTTTACCGTTTTACATCGTAAGCCTTCCTTTTTCATTAGTCTGGCGACCCTATTCTTGCCTACTTTGGAGAATTCAGGCTCGGAATTCAGGTCTGCCGTTATCATTGGACTGCCTGCCATACCCTTATGCTCTTCAAAAAGTGCTCTTATACGCTGATTTAAACGCTCATTTTCTTGACTTCGACGGGATTTCGGGGCTTTGAGCCAACGATAATAACCACTGGGGGCACATTTTAAAACCTGGCACATTTTCACCACAGGGTATGAGTCGTTGTTTTGCTCAATAAATTTATATCTCATCACTGTGCTCTGCTGAAAATGGCCATGGCCTTTTTTAAGATGTCACGCTCCATCTCCGTATCTTTTAGCTTCTTCTCAAGTTCTCGCAATCGCTTCTGGTCTTCTGTTAAAGCCTCAATGCCCTTGCCAGGAAATGCCAGCTCACCTTTTTTCTCTAAGGCTTTTCTCCATTGATAAATCAGATCCTTACTGATCCCCAATTTCTCAGCAACTTCCGATACGCTTCTTCCTGGCTCTTGAGCCAGCATCACCGCATTTCTCTTAAAGTCTGAATCATACTTCCTTCGATCTTGAATACCCATTCTTTCCTCCTGTCGTGTTATTATAACGACTTAACTGGGTCTCCACAATATCGGGGAAGGTTCAATGCTGGCGACAAAGACAAACTAAAAGACAATGCAGATCTTTTATTCAATCGGTTTAAGGATTATAAGATTGCCGTAGTTACCCTTGGTGACATGTCTATCGAAGACGTTGCTCCAATCTTTGAAAGAATTAACAGTACCGGTACAAGACTCACAATAGTTGATTTAATGCGAGCCGCAACTTGGAGCCAGGATTTTGACCTCATTGATGCTATTGACGACGTGAGAGCAGTACTATCAGAAAAGGGTTTTGCAGATTTAGATCGTAAAGTTATTCTTCGAACAATGTCTGCGGCAGCAGGGGGTGGTTTTTCGGTAGATAGCATTGGCAGCTTGAGGAAATTTGGCTCAGAAAAATTAAAAAAGGCAGCCCTTGAAGCAGAAGAAGCCTATCGTCTTGCTGTTGATTTTTTATCAACACAAATAAAAATACCTTCGGTGGCAATACTCCCATATGCAAATCAAATTGTTGTTTTAGCTGATTTGTTTAGAAAGTTACCTAAACCTAGTGCTGAACAATACAAGGAAATCCATAAATGGTTTTGGCAAACTGCGGCGTCTGGGTATTTTAGTGGCTGGAACACTGGCATGATGGCTAGTGACAAACAAGCCGTAATAAAGTTTGCCGATGGCATTGCACCAAATATAAATGTCCCCAGTGCTGTAAGACCCCCTGTTGGAATTTGGTCTAGCAGACAATTCAGAGGTAACGGAGCCCATGCAAAGTTAATTGGAATTTTACTGGCATATCACAATCCTGTTGATTTGTTGACTGGGCAGGTCATTGAAGTCTCAAGAGCCTTGGCTTGGACAAACGCCAAAGAGTATCATCATTTTTTTCCGAAAGATTTTCTTAAAAGAAAGAAAGTCGATAGCTCAAAAATTAATTGTCTAGCCAATATCATAATGCTTTCATCATCTAGTAATAAAATCATTTCCAATAAATCGCCATCCGAGTATTTGCCTGAGGTTGCAAAAGCTGCAGGCGCTGATTTAGAAAAATGGCTCGATTCAAACTTAATAACTATCGAAGCTTACGAAGCTGCGCTAAACGACGACTTTGAATTGTTTTTAAAGCTTAGAGCGAACATCTTTGATAAAGCTGTCAATGAACTTGCCCATTGGTAAAGGCATTGCTTCAAGTATTGCGAAAGCTAACAAAACGCTTCTAGTGATTTTAAAACCGCTGCGCAGTTTTAAAACACCAGAGCTTTGGCGTTCAAGCTGTAGAAAAACCCGATTTTTTGAATTTATTTAAATTGAGAAAGATTTTTCAAAAAAATGACCTCTAAGATTAGCCTGTAAGAGGAGTTCTCGCAGAAAAGAGGGGTTTGGAGACCCCTTTATTTTACTAATTATTTATTTTAGGGGGTTTTCTACAGCCTCGTTGGGCCTACAAAGGAGGCAATCATGAACTATCTTAGCAATATAATTTCCCTTTTAGCGATAGTTGTAAGTGTAACTGCTCTCACTAGAGCTCGTAAAGCTACCGAAGGTGTAGAAAAAAAAGAACTAATGGATAAACGAAATTTATCTCGACAAGTCACCACGGCAATGCTGGCACGGATTGATTACCTCCTAATCAGAAGAGCAATGATGAGAGATGCAGTTTCTTCACACAAGAATGCTAACAGTATACCTCAAAATAAGGCAGATGAGATTGATGCGCTACTTACAAAATTAGACCAGCGTATTGAGAGTCTGGAAAGAATGAGAGGCAAAACTACTGAAATATTGGATACTTTAGACGATGACAACGAAATGGCTGGTAAAGATATAAACTACTTTATAAATGTTCTTGGTGAATATGACACGTGTAAGACATATTTAGAGGGCAACGCATTTGATGCTGAGTTAATTGAGGATCAGCGATGTATTGACAACTTATAGTTTGCCATTTGAATTACTTGGCCCAACCCAACATTCAACCCGACCGCTATTAGCTCGTTTCACTCGCTAAACGCAGCCGGTTAATTAAATCGTAATACTCACTTTCAACCAATAATCATTGATTCTGTAATTTAGTAATTCCGTTGCTTTGTAGGTGTAACAAATATCCTCACACCTCATTAAGTTGACCCCCCCCCTTTATAATATCCTTTTCACCATCAACAAATTCATATTTCAATCCCTGAAGGGGCGAGTCAATCCATTTTGACCGCCCCTTTTCTTTTTTGAACAGCCCCGTAGGGCGGATAAGCCTGCGCCATCCGCCGCATGATTGAAGCATTACACCATGCCAAATTACAGACGACGAAGAAACAGAGTCGCATCTTAATTATTAAGTTTTGGATTGTTCGCTTAATAATTAAGGGACTGTTGCTCAAAGAAACAGAGACCCTTCGGCAGGCTCAGGGTGACAGAGGTAGCAGGGTGAGTGCAGCGCAGTGAAACCTATCCTTGCTACTATATGCCAGACTCTATAAAAAGAAAAAGGCCGGATTACTCCGGCCTTTCTTCATTACCAGGGGAATAATGGGAACAAAGAGATATCACCAACAGCTCTACTGTATGTAATAAACTCCCTTAAAACAGGATTATCATTCTTGTCAAAAATAAATCGTGAAATTCCGCTACCACTCTGACCATCAAGACTTGTAACAAAAAGTTCATCGCATTTGCTTAGTGCAACTCCACGCGGGCTGCCATCAATGGAAATATACCCATTATAAACAGGATTATTATTTTCATTAAATAATATCCGATGTACTCTCTTATATGCCCCACCATCTGCAATAAAAAGTTCACCCTTTCTGTTAAAGGTTAGCCCATGAAGTCTTAGGGCGCCGCTGACATAAAAATAGCCATTGCTGCTCACTTGACCTGTCTCCGGATCAATAAGCCATCTGTTCACTCGGGAACTGTCATGTGTGGTAAACATCTCTCCTGACGCAGAAAAAGCGATATCCTGATTTACATACTCACCTGTATTAAATGACCCATCAGCTTCAGCCAATGAAGTTGCATTTGTAAACTTAAAACGGGATATTTTACCATTCTTATAGCCTGAGGCATAAAGCTTGCCGTCAGGACTAAAAGCCACACCAGAAACAACATTAAGATTATTACCTGTAATTTCCTCTATATGTGTAAAGTTGCCTTCCGAATCAAATTTGAAACGGTCAATACTGCCCTGCCCGTTTACGATACCATGACGGTTAGCAATAAAAACCTCTCCAACAGAGTTGAACGTAGCGTAAAAAGGATCATTAAAATAGGAGGAAGGAATAGAAGACAATTGTGTAAAAGGGCCTGTTCCTCCGAATCTGTAACGCAGGACAGGACCATTATTATTTGGATTTATACCCGGTACGGTATGAGGTACAATAACCATGTAATCTGCACAACATGCCAATAATGAAGCCGAACTGGTAAGAACCAAAAATAGAGTTAATGTTAATAAAAAAAACTTCCTTTTCATTTTTATACTCCTCATTATAATTTTAAAATAGTTTTCCCACAATCTACCGCGATTTTTACCGCATGAAAATATCAATGTATGATAATAACCACCCCCTTTTAACAGGACGAAATGAGTTCGTTTTTGGACGACACATCCTCTATCCTTATTTCCTGAATCTAATAGAGTGAGGGCTTACCCCCTCATCCCTCTTGAACCACCCGGCCATAAGGTTCATATGCCAGGATAATTCCTGAAAAGAGCTAAAAGGATCGCATCTAATTATTAAGCAAAAATAAAAAATTAATATTATGATGTAACTCTATGACCCTTTGATAGTTAAGATTCAGCCCTTCTATTCCATATCCCTCATTTTGGTTCCTAAATATGTACCACCACCTACAGTAATTGCAAGTATAGGGAGAACTGATAAAGGAAGTATAATGATGAATGATAAAAATGTGATCACAAACATGGGTAAAGAACTTACAATAAAATAATTTATCCATGGTTTTTTAAATTCCCTGGAGAATTTCCCGCACACAAGCATTACCCCGAAACTAATGGCAGAAGGGGCTGCCGTGGCCTCTAACATGCTTTTAGATGTTCCTCTCATTAAGTAATCCACAATGAAAAGGGTTTGCATAAGTCCACATACCAGGCTAATAAAGTAGAATATTATTTTTTTTAATTTTTTCATATTACATTTTCCTCGTAAAAAATGGATAGCGGGCCTGTTGAAAAAGTTTTTCAGGCCCTTCGACAAGCTCAGGGTGACAAGTTTTTTTATTGATAATATTGGCTTTGACTTGTCATGGTGAGCCTGTCGAACCATTGAAGGTGGCTTTTTCAACAGCCCCACAGCTACCGCTAAAATTGTTTTAAGATTCTCAAACTAAAAAGACCCCTCCCCCGATCACCGGGCAAGAGGTCTTTAAAATCCTCTTCTCATTTTTTTCTCATTATGCATTTTTGTTTTTTGCTGCCCTTTGAAAGGCCTGAAAGGATTAATATCTCTCATTGTATTGGAGGCAAGTATTTCTCCTCCTCCCTTGTCTAAAGGGCAAGGTTTAAAGAAACAAGAATCACATTATTTTTAAAGAATGTTACACATACTACACTATGAAGCTGATGTTTAAAGGGGGAAAAGGGTAGGTTACCCTGAAAATACCCCGATTCCAATTGCGGATTTGGGATGGCCGATGGGGAAAGACGCAGGGGAAGGATGAGTTCAGAGTTCAGAGCCGCTGTGAAGAAATATATATTTGTTTGATAATTAAGGGGATTTAAGGATTGGAAAGGCTTTAAGGTTTGCCGCACCTGCGAAGATAAGCTTGATAAACTCCGCAGATGCGGCAGGGTTATTTTATTTCGTTTCCTTCTAAAACTTGTACTAAAGCTTGTAGCCGTCTGAGAGCGTTTTTAAGAACTCGACGATAGCCCACTCTTCATCGTCAGTTAAACGGAGATCTCCCAGTTCGTCTTTGTTAACATTTTCGGCCACTTCAGGTTCAGGCCAGTCGTTAATGTCCCGCGTGTTGTAGAAATGAACAACCTCTTTAAGCGATTTAAAGACACCGTTATGCATATAGGCCTTTGGAAATTTAGCGCCCGGCCTTTTATCCACATTTCTCAGCGTCGGGACTTTATGCTTGCCGTAGTTTTGCGCTGCATACATTGCCCATTCGGGACGGGTCTCTAAAAAGCCGCCCAGACCGGGATCAATCCAGCTTGCGCCCATGGGATTAATGGCGCTTCCGTCATCAAGGAATTCTTCATCCATGCTGTAAAAAGGATTTTCCGGGTTTTTGGGGACGCCAAGATTGTCATAGGTGAAATCGGTAAAGAGCGGCGGCTCATTGTTTGTGCCCACATCACCGGGATGGCATAAATTACACTTGCCCTTGCCATTAAAAAGTGCCAGCCCCTTTTGCTCTATTTCCGTCAGATCAACCATTCCTTTCAGGTAATAGTCATACTTGGATGAGAAGGGGTTAACTTCAGCCGATGCCTCATAGGCAGCAATAGAAAGACCGACTTTATCGTAGGTTGCCATAATGCCCGAATCGCTGCAGTCAAGAGAACCGCTTCCCCAAACCTCCTCAAAGAGCGATGAATACATTGAAGCTGCAATCTGTTCACAGACAGCCTGCCTGCTTGCATTGTTCTGCTCGACAGGATTCAGAAAGGGACCAAGCGCCTGTTCGGCAGCGGGGTTGCCAAGCCTTTCCCCTGTGGCCCGGCCGTCCCAGAAGTTGCCGCCCACAAAAAGACCTTCCCCGGCGTCATAGTGGAAAACGGGACTTAACGTCGCATAGGCGGCGCTCGGTGGCTTGCGATTGCCGAAACGCGTTGGCACTGCGCCTCTTAAAACAGCGCCATGTTTATTTATTCCCGGAATGGGGCCTGTAAATCCGACATCAGGATCGTGGCAGCCGGCGCAGGACATCCAGTCCGGATCGGAAAGCTTGTCAAAGAAAAGGTGTTTCCCCAGACGTTCTGCCGGTGAGAGTTCCCCGGCTATTGCATTTGCCGCAAAAAATAATGAGGCTATGGTAACAGTAAAAATAAATCGATTAATGATGTTTTTCTTCATTTTGTTAATTCCCCCTTACTAATTTACTATTTAACGATACTTGCAAAAACTTATTAACTGTTGCCCTTTAATCTCACAGGATACCCATTATTATCCCCCCCTCTATGAATTTTATGGCTTATAGATGATGGGACTTGCAGTTTGTTTCAAATTTTTTTTGAATGTTTTGTAAAATGATTGCAGGGACAGTCCTGTTGCCCTTCTTTTCAGGCAGGTAAGGCGGATGCCTTCTGAGATTTATAAGCAGATCCCCCGTAGAAAAGACAAAGCCCCCGGACCTTCAGGGCCGGGGGCTGCAAAAATGTTTTTCTGAAAGAGACTGATTTTACATTGATTAGGGACAGGAGGCGAGCGCTCCGCAGGCAGAGATGACGCCTTCCCTTATACCATCATAGGTATAGCTTGAAACGGGTGAATCGAGCGGTGCTGTTCCAATCAAAAAAGCGTTGTTTTTAATCCCCGATCTTACCACTTCCGGCTCGAGATAACCGTTTGCTTCTTCAAACATGAGCGCAATGACTCCGGCAACGTGGGGCGCCGCCATGCTGGTTCCCGACTTACGTGTTGTTCCACCTGCCGCTTTCAGCGACAAGATCCCCTCTGACTGAATAAAGCATCGCTGATGAATATGTTCGGCTTTTTCACCGGGCGCCGATAGGGTAACAGAAACGCCATCCGTTGAAAAATAGGATGCGCTATGGGCGGGAATAATACCGCTATAAGACTTGCATCTGCTCATTCCGTCCTGTGCTGTCGTGCTGGCTACACTTATAACCTCCGCATAGGCTGCCGGTATTGTTTGAGATACCTCCATGCCGGGGTCATTGCCGGCAGCAACAACGATTGAAATTCCTGATTCATAAACTTTTTTGATGGCATCATGGTAAAGAGGGTTGTCTGAAATGTTGCCTTCTCTTCCCAGACTCATGTTTACGACACGAATGGGGGGGGTAAGTGTTTCACCGTAATTATAAACCCATTCAAGGCCTGCAATGATGGCAGAATCCAAACCGCTGCCCCTGTCATTCAGTACTTTTACCGCATAAGGCGTTGCCTGGGGCGCTACGCCCACAACATTGATATCATTGTCCAGCGCCGCCACAATTCCGGCAACATGGGTTCCATGGCCTTCTCCGTCATTACAACCGGCATAAGCCGTAAAACAGGGGGAGCCCACAGCGAGATCGGCATGGTCCATATCAATTCCCGTATCGATTATGGCAACACCAATGCCTGTGCCGGTCACAGATAATGCGCCCGGAGCCGCGCCGATGAGTTCCACACCGGAAGGAACGGTCTGACCTGATTCTCTGCCGCCCTTTCCACCCGGGCTTTCCGGTTTTACAAATACACTGGTTACCCTGTCAGGAATAATGGATTTAACTTTTTCATTTTTGGAAAGGGATAAATAAGTCGCTTCATCGGGCACAAAAACTGCGCTCCCATTTACAATATTGAAATTAAATTTTAGCGAGGCGCCCGCTTTTTTAACAAGCTGAGCACGCTCGTTTTCTGTGACACCTTCAATAAAGGCTATAATGCCCCGGCAGGGAACCTTTGCCTGTCCCGGCAGAAACCCCGGTTTACAGGGGGGGGCAAAAGCCGGAGCGCCTTTTGGCGGACCTGATGCGGTTTCGGCTGCAGCAGGCGGCAGGTTAAATGAAAAGCTGACGATGGTGATGAAAAGGGCTGTTGTGAGACTTTTTAACAAGGTGGTCATATTTATAATTCCTCTCTATAATAAAATTAGCAATCCGTTGTGTGAATATATAAGTCTATAAAAATTGGATTCTACTGTAAAGAAATTAAAAGAGGAAAAAAGAGCGGGGAGCGCTTAAAATAGCCCGGACGGGTTGCGGGTTGCAGGTTAGCTTTGTCATTTCACTTTTTCCGGCACAGTTGAAAGCTCTCCTTCAGTGATGGTAAAATGAATTCATCTTTTATGATTGAGGAAAAAAATGACTTCCGGCGCTGGAAAACTGAAAATACTTATTGTCGATGATTCAAGCTATTATTTAAGACTGGGAGGCGCCTTTCTCAAAAGAAGCATCTGTAAAATGATGACGGCGCAAAATGGTAAAATAGCGCTGTCCCTGATTAAAGAAGAGCAGCCTGATCTGGTTATTATGGACTTTAAAATGCCTGTCATGAACGGTGATGAATGCTGCCGGCTCGTCAAGGCCGATGATAAAATAAAAAATACCCCCATTGTCATGATGGCAAACGCCTGGGATCTTAATGCCAAAGAAATATGTGAAAAAGCAGGTTGTGATTATTTTGCTTTTAAGCCCGTCAATAAACCGCAATTTTATCATGCCATACGAAAATACCTGAATCTGAAGGAGCGCTCTTTCCCGAGAGTTTCCTCTGACGCTGCTGTTTCCTATTTTTATAATAAATTTGAAGATGAAGGCAAGTTGCTTAATATCAGTGAATGCGGAATGTTTCTTAAAAGTATATTCCCCTTGCGGGAGGGGGCGGAAGTAAGCGCTCTTTTCAAGCTTACCCGTCTTGGTGATCCTGTGAAGGTAAAGGGAAAAGTGGTCAGGGCAGTTAACAGGGTTGATGAAAGCTCTGCTTCAGTAAATCTGGGAATGGGAATAAAGTTTATTTCTCCTTCTGATTATGTTAAGAGTACCATCAGCCATTACAAAAGGATTAAAAAGATGTAGCCTGTAATTTTCATGCTTATCCGGTTTTTTTATGGATAAGCACTTCCCTCCCTTTCAAGGGGAGGGGCAGGCCTGAGGCTCGGAGCCAACGGCTCATAGAGGTGGGGATGCTTTTTTCTCAGAAGTAAGGATGCAAAAAACTACCCATCCCCCTCCTTACCTCCCCCTTGAAGGGGGAGGAATAAATGCTGAAAAACCAGACCGAACAAGGCTGTGTAAAAATAATATGGAATTAAGGACTTAAATGAATATTTATGCATTGATCATCATTGTCGCCCTGCTGGGAAGTTATTTGCTGGAAGTATTTTCCGAAGCGCTTAATCTTAAAAACCTCAAGCCTGAACTTCCCGGGGAATTTAAAGGTTACTATGATGAGGAGAAGTACGGCAAATCACAGGAATATACGAGGGCAACGACAAGCTTTGGCCTTGTAAGCGGTACCTTTGACCTTGTCCTTCTTCTGGCATTCTGGCGCCTGGGAGGATTTAACTCTCTTGATATGTATTTAAGAGCTTACGGCTTTGGTGAAATTGCAACGGGCCTTTTTTATATCGCTTCGCTTCTGCTTGCCAAGACGGTTATTTCACTTCCCTTTTCCATTTATTCCACCTTTGTTATTGAAGAACGCTTCGGTTTTAACAAAACCACGGCCGCTACCTTTGTGGCTGATCTTTTCAAGGGGATCATCCTGTCAATGATTATCGGTGGTCTTGTTATGGCAACGGTGCTCTGGTTTTTTGAAACGGCGGGGGCGCTTGCCTGGTTTTACTGCTGGATTGCCGTCACCTTCTTTATCCTGCTCCTTCAGTTTATAGCGCCCACCTGGATTATGCCGCTATTTAACAAGTTTTCCCCCCTTGAAGAAGGGGAACTGAGAAATTCCATCCTGGCTTATGCAAAGTCCGTTAATTTTTCCGTTGAAAATCTTTTTGTTATTGACGGCTCAAAAAGATCGAGCAAATCTAATGCCTTTTTTACGGGTTTTGGAAAAAACAAGCGTATTGCTCTCTTCGATACCCTTATCGAAGGGCACAGCGTTTCTGAACTTGTTGCCGTTCTGGCCCATGAGATTGGCCATTTCAAGAAAAAGCACGTTATCAAAGGGATGGTCATCAGTATCATTCATATGGGGATTATGCTTTATCTTCTCTCCATCTTTGTCAGCCACAGGGGGCTTTTCGATGCTTTTTACATGGAGAATGTCTCTGTTTATTCGGGGCTTTTATTTTTTGGTCTTCTCTTTTCACCTATTGAAATGGTCCTTTCCATATTCATGAATATCTTTTCCCGTAAGAATGAATACGAAGCCGACCGTTTTGCGGCAGAGACGACGGGAAGGGGTGATGATATGATAAGCGCCCTCAAAAAACTCTCTGTCCACAACCTGTCGAACCTGACGCCGCATCCCTTTTATGTTTTTCTCAATTATTCTCACCCGCCGCTTATTGAAAGGATAAAGGCTATGAGGGGGTAAAACCGCCCATATGCCGGGTTGAATCCTGATTTATCTCTTTGAAGCCCATCCTCCCCCCGGCCCTCTACCGTCAAGGGGCACCAGGGTCCTTGAAGGAGAGGGAGGGCAAAAGAAATTCCTTCCTGGCTGCAAGATGAATCTTCTCATTTTTTCTGCTATCCTAATAGTAAAGAGGACCGCTAATAATTCATAGCCGGAATTATTAGCGATTCCCGGGAGGCTGAATTTAACCAATAGGAGGGGAAAATGGAATTTTTTATGCCGCTGTTCATTCTTATCTTCATCGCCATGATGATTGCTCACTCCGTTTATGTCCATATGAACTCGAAGAAGCTTAAAGCCCTTTTTGAAGCAGCCAATTCAAAACAGGGTGAGCAAAAGGTTCTCCTGTCATCGCTGCTCGGTAAATTTGAAAAGATGTATATTTACAGGGAAGCTATCGTATCGGCTGATACGAAAGAGGTAAAAGACCTCTTTGGAGAACTCATCGATGATGAGGACAAGCATCTGAAAATTTTGAAAAAAGCACTTGTAAAGTAGACGTGGAGGATAGCTATGGAGGAGATCAACTACCTTAAGGAAGCTCTGGAAATTGAAAAAGAGGCCCTTGAAAATGCCAAAAGATGTTATGACTTCTACAGTAAAAGCGGAGATACTGAACTGGCTCAGGCAATTAAAAGCATTAGGGACGATGAAGAAAAGCATGTGAGCAAAATCGAGGTCCTCATCAAAAAAATGGAAGTAAAATAGTTTAGTCCTTTTTTTTACGGGCTCTCATCTGCTATATGACGGCAGGCGAATATAAGCGCTTCCCCTGCATTTTATCGCATTCTTTCTTTTCCCGCAAAAGCTGCGCCTGCGCCCTTTCCCGCTTAGGGGCTCTTTTCTTCAAGGCCGGCAATCCGTTCTTTTGACCTTTTCCTGCAAGCAGGGGTTTTTTTTCTTAAAAAGCCATAAATAGTCTGGAAGTAGTCTTATATATCAATTATAATAGATTTGTTTATTTTTTAATAAAACGCCTGAAAGGAAGGTGAATTGTTTTTATGTCTCATTTTTCAGAGCTTATAAAGCTTGTCGAAAAGGGCGAGAATGCGAAGGCTGTCGTTGAAGCCGACCGCTTGCTCCTGGCCGGGTTTACAGGGAAAAAAATTATTAGTGAGGGGCTTGTGCCGGCCTTGCAGTCGCTCAAGCATAAATGCACCATAGAAAACTTTCAGCTTCTTGAAGTGCTCCTCTCCTCACGGGCCATGGTAGAGGTGATAGATCAGGTGATAGCCCAAAACCTGAAAGGGAAAATGGATCAGATCATTCATATGAATGATATTACCGGGGACAAAGAGGGCGCGTCAAAAGTTATCGTTATCGGCACTATTCAGGGAGATATTCATGATCTGGGCAAGCATCTTGTGGCCACATTGTCGAGCCTTTCGGGCATTAAAGTCATTAATCTCGGAAAAGATGTGCCCCCCCTGGCTTTTGTCGACGCTGCCGAGAGGGAAAATGCCGATTTTATCTGCGTCTCTTCACTGATGACGGTTTGTCTTCCCACAATTAACGAAATAAAGCCGCTGTCGAAAGGCCGCGGTATTAATTCCCTTATCGTTGCCGGCGGCGCAGCCGTTCAGCAGGCAGAAGAGGGCTATCTCGATGTCGATTACAGGGCTTTTGATGCCTTTGACGGCATTAATTATTTTATGAAGCACGAGGGATAATACCTTTCATAATACTTATTATCTTTTTTTTAAAATCCTTTTATCCGGGAATTTGAATCGATGAATTCATTTGAGCGTATTTATGCAACGCTAAAAAGGGAGCGCACTGACCGCGTCGCCGTTATTCCTGAAGTCGCTGCCGTAACGTCTACTCTTGCAGGGGGAACAGTGAGAGATTACGTTACCGATGGCGAGGTGATTGCCCGTCGGCAGCTGGACGCCAGAGACCGCTTCGATTATGATGCCGTCATCGCCTTTGCCGACCTTTGCGTTGAGGCCGAAGCCATCGGCTGCAAGACCGTATTTCCGGAAAATAATTACCCTCACATTAGCGTGCCTGTCATCAACGGGGCCGATGACATTGACGGCCTGGTTCTTCCCGATCCCTATAAAAGCGGACGCATGCCCCAGCTTATCAAGGCCGTATCCCTTATGAAAGAGAATTGCGCGGGCCGGGTTCCCGTTGTTGCTCATGTCCTGGGGCCCATGACTATTGCCGCCAGGATAATGGATATTGAAAAGCTGCTCTACATGATTGTCGATGAGCCTCATAATTTCAGAAAGCTCCTCAATTTTACCCTGAAGGTGACCATTACTTTCATGGAGGCCTTAATCGATGCCGGCGCCGATTGTATTATCATGTTTAATCCTGCCGCTTCACCTGCCGTGCTTCCGGCAAACATCTTCAGGGAATTTGAACTTCCCAACCTGAAACAGATCTTTTCCCTTCTCAAGAAAAAGGATGAAAAGATCATGAGCTGGTACAGCGTTGCCGGGGCGACGCAGGACGTGATTGAAGATGTGGGGCAGGCGCCTGTCGATATTCTTACTATCGATTACCTCGTTCCTCTCGATGTCGCCTATTCCCTTTCTCCTGCCCTTGTTTTTAATGGAAACATTAAATCCCTCTCTTTTGTCAATGAAAGGGCAGAGGATATTTACGGGGAGTCTGCGGCGCTTATCGAGAGTTCCCTTGAAGAGGGAAGGTTCATACTCGGTTCGGGCTGTGAGGTGCCTCCTGATTCGCGGGCTGAAAATATCGAGGCCCTTGTTCGCGCGGCAAAAGATGCTTCCCGCAGGACCAGGATTTACGGTAATGCAGGAAAGGGCATGAAAGAAGTTACTTTCTACCCCTACGGCAAGAAAGTTTATGCCGCAGAAGGGGAAAACCTTATGCACCTTGCTGCAAAGGTTGGTATTCAGATATCGAGGCTCTGTAATAAATCAGGGGCCTGCGGGACCTGTCTCGTCAGGATTGATAAGGGAAAAAGCAGCGCTTTGACAAAGACCGAGCTCATAAGGCTTGATGAGGAAGACAAAAGGGAGAATATGAGGCTGGCCTGCCAGGTCAGTGTCGAGGGGGACATTGAAGTTTACGTTCCTTTTTCATCGAGAATATTGAATAAAAAGATCTTCGCCAGAAAAGACATTTCCCGGGATGCTATTAATACTATGCTTTATGAATTTGGGGAGCCTTTCTCCCTCATTGCCTGTTCCAGGAAATTTTTTATGCCTGCAGCCAATGAAGAAAAGACGGACCTTGAGATTTTCAAGGCTCTTGCCGGGGAAAATGTCAGCCTCAAGCCGGAGCAACTGGGCCAAATGTCTGATTTTATAAAAGATGAGAAGAAAGAACAGTTTTGTATTATCGATGAAGAAAGGAAGGCTGTCCTCGATTTTTCTTCTTCTTCTGCTATATATGGCGCTGCAATAGACATTGGGACCACCAATATTGCCGCATACATACATGACATGGTGACCGGTGAATTGCTGACTTGCGGGGCTGTCGTCAATCCCCAGGCCGCCTTTGGCGATAATGTGATGAAACGGTCGGAAGAATACATGAAGAGCCATGACAAGAGGAACAAGCTCGTTCATGCCCTTTTTAAAGGGGTAAACCACCTCCTTCTTGAGTTGACGAGAGGGGCCGACCTGGATTTTAACAGCATATTCAGGGTCGTTATTGTGGGTAATGCAGTCATGCACCATATGTTTTTTGATTTAAGGCTTGATAATCTCGTTAGAGCGCCTTTTATTCCTGTAACGGATGAACCCTGTTTCTATGTGAACGGCGAAAGGGAAGAGGCCATGAGACTGGCCGTAAACCGGCAGGCCGCTATTTATTTGCCGCCTCTTATGGGTGGATTTGCCGGTTCCGATGTTGCTGTCGGCATTATTGCTACGGGCATGCACAGGTCTGATAAAATTACCCTCTTTATCGATATGGGAACAAATGGAGAGATAGCGCTTGGCAACAGAAAGAGACTTATCGTTACTTCGGCGGCAGCGGGGCCGGCCTTTGAATATTCTTTCGCTTCCGCCGGGGGTGCTGCGGCGTCAGGCATCGTTTACGAGGTAGATATTGATGAAAAATTTAATGCGCATTTTAAGACTTTTGACGGTCAAAGTCCGACGGGGATGTGCGGAAGCGCCGTTGTTGACACCATTGCATCGCTTTTGAAGCTCAACCTTCTCGATGAAAGAGGGCGCTTTATCGATAATGCCGATTGCCCGCATTTGACGGATGAAGGATATACGGTGGTACCCAGGCAGCAAACCTCCTATTTTAAACCCCTTGTGATGACGGCAAAAGACGTTGAAGAAATTCAGAAAGCAAAGGGAGGCATCAGGGCAAGCGTATCTTTACTTCTTAAAGAGTACGGTATTGAGGCAAAAGACCTGGATAAGGTTGTTCTGACAGGCGCCTTTGGTGTTACCATGAAGGCGGCCAACGTCATTCTTATCGGCCTTATTCCGCCTGTTGCTGAAGAGAAGGTGGAATTTCTCCAGAACGGGGCCGGGCTCGGCGCAAGGCTCTGCCTCATGGCAAAAGATGCCGCCGGTGATGTGGAAAAGCTGGCCGAAAGGATAGAATATGTAAACGTGGCAAGGTCCAGTGAATTTAACGACATCTTTATTGATGCCCTCTTTTTTAATTAAAAGCCGATGAATAGATACCGTTTTGGACTCACATTAAAAATAACCATCCTCCTGCTCGGTGTGCTGGCCGTTGCCGCCATTAATCTCATCGTCATTTCCAACTATCTGGCCGCCCAGAAAAATGACGCCTTCATTGTTAATGTGGCAGGAAAGCAGAGAATGCTGACGCAGAAAATGTCTAAGCTCGCTCTTTCCGTTGCCAAGGGAAATGTGGAAGATCGGGCACAGTTGAGGCAGATTATTGAACTTTATGACTCCTCCCTTACTGTGCTCCACTTTGGTGGTGACGTAATGGGCCAGAAAATACGGCCTGCTCCGCAGGAAATGGCCAAACTGTTCAAAGAGAACAAGGAAGAATGGCTGCCCTTCGGGGAAAAGATCTCTGTCATGGTTCATGGCCAATTGGGTAATGCCGTTTATGAAAAGGCCTTCTCCTATGTGAGGGAAAATAATGAACTGCTTCTCGGCCTTTGCCTGAAGCTGATGAAGGTTTATGACGGCGCCGGTGATGCTGATGCCTTTAAGGCTGAAAAGAAAAGGGTCAGTGCCCTCATGCTGCTGACTCAAAAAATAGCAAAATACGCTCTGCTTATCGATAGGGGTGAGAAAGAAAAGGTGGCCCGCCTTTTTACAGAATCCATTGACAAATTTGATTCCCTGCTTTTTTCCCTGAGGACAGGGGGAGGTCCGGAGGAGGGTGAGGCAATTATTGAGGGCGCCCTGTCAAAGGCGCTTGGCGCTATTGATGAAGAGTGGAAGCAATTCAGCCGAATGAGCCGGATTATCGCAAGCGAACCGGGTGAGAATGCCGCTTTCAGGCAGGCAATTGATTATGTGCGGCTCAATAATGATGAACTTCTCAACATAAGTAATAAGGTAACGGAAAAGTTTGAAGCCATTTCGGTAAGAAAGATGACCCATCTAAGGAGTATGCTCTGGCTCATGCTTGGAATGAATTTTGTCATTTTTACCATTGGTTTTTATCTCAGCAAGAGGATGGTAAGACCGCTCAAAAGGCTTGCCGGCCTTGCAGCAGACGTTGGCGCCGGTAATCTTTCCGTTAAGGCGGAAGCCCTTGGCCACGATGAAATCGGAGACCTGGGGCGCTCTTTTAACAGCATGATTGAAAACCTGAAAGCCTCTCATGACAGCCTCATATCAGCCAAGAGTTTTACGGAAGATATCTTGAAAAGTATGATTGACCCTTTGATTGTCATCAGCTTTGACGGGGTTATAGAGGATGCGAACAAGGCTACCCTGAAACTTCTCGGTTTTAGTTTGGAAGAACTGAAAGGGAAAACTTTCGATCTCATATTGTCTGACAGGCAGGAAAGGACAGGTCATGCGGTACGTGGTGGTGAAATAGGGCTTTTCAGGACAAGGTTGGGCGAAGAGATACCTGTCAGCCTGCATATGTCGCTTCTTAAGAAGGAAAAGGGAGAGCTTGTCGGTTATGTCTGCGTGGCCCGTGACATGAGGGATATTAATGAGCTTATTGAAGACCTGGAGCACGCCAGGTTGGAGCTTGAAAAGTGGTCCAAGACACTTGAGGACAAGGTAGATGACCGGACACGGGAGCTTAGCCAGGCCAATGAAGTTATTATTAAGGTTATGGAAGAACTGAGGGCCGAAAAAGAGAGGGCTGAATGTGCCAATGAAGCAAAAAGTATGTTCCTGGCAAATATGTCTCATGAAATTCGTACTCCTCTCACGGCCATTATCGGGTTTTCGGAAATTCTCAAAGATACTGCGCTCGATGAAAATCAGCTTGATTTTTTGCAGACCGTCTATGAAAGCGCTCAAATGCTCCTGGAGACGATCAATGATATTCTCGATATATCCAAGATAGAGGCCAACCAGCTGGAGCTTGAAATTGTCGATTTTAATCTTGCTAAACTTGTCGAAGTGGTAATGGATATTTTCAGCCCCCAGCATATGGCCCAGAATATAGACCTCCGGCTTCATTTGGTCCCTTCGGTTAACAAACACTACCTTGGTGATCCGACCCGCATCCGGCATATTTTGACAAACCTTCTTTCCAATGCCCTCAAATTCACAGAAGAGGGATCTGTTACACTCTCTGTCAGTCCTGTCGATAATGAGGAAAAGGGCGCCGGAAAAGAAAGGTGGAGTAAAAAAATCGATTTTATCCGCTTCTCCGTTAAGGATACGGGTATCGGTATTGCTATTGACACGCAGGATATAATTTTTGATACTTTTACCCAGGCCGATATGTCGACGACGAGGAAGTTTGGCGGGACGGGGCTCGGGCTTCATATTGCAAAAAAACTTGCCGAATTGATGGGCAGCAACATAGAACTTGATTCCAGGGAGGGAGAAGGGAGTGAGTTTTCATTTGTCCTTGCCCTTGAAGAGTCACCGGCAGGCAAGCGAAGGGATGAAAGCCCGCCTAAAGAAAATGAAGAAAAAGCCGTCCCTGATTTTAGCGGGAAAAAGGTGATTGTCGCGGAAGATAACCTCTATAATCAGAAACTGATAAAGACCTTGTTGGGCAAGTTTAAATTTGCCTGCCACATTGTTTCCAATGGTGAGGAAGCTTTTGAAGAGATAAAAGAGAGCAGCTACGATATCTGTTTAATGGATATGCATATGCCTGTCCTCGGCGGGGTAGAGGCAACAGAAAAACTCCGCTCACAGGGGGTTGATATGCCCATAATCGCCCTTACCGCTTCTGTTACGGAAGAAGATATGAATAAGTGCCTGAAAGCGGGAATGAATGATTTTCTCGTTAAACCGATTGATGAAGATGAAATGATCGAGAAAATAATAAACTGTTTGGAAGGGAGAGCAGGGCAGTGACGCCGGGCATATTGAAAGTGAGTTTTTGTTTATGTTGCTGAAAAAGCTATCTTTTTATAGTCTTTATTTTTTTATTATACTCTTTGTTACGGCAGTAGCCCTTGAATTGCTTTCTCTTCCTGCTATCTATATTTCATCAGGTGAGTGGGTTTCCGCAAGTCAGATACAGGAAACACTGAAAGAGAAAAAAACTTTTCCCCATAAAAAGGATATTTTAGCGAAGGAAGTTCCCGACCGGTGGATTAAAGAGTATATTCTTCATCCTTACCTGGGTTTTGTAAGAAATTACAGAGCAGGTCTTCACAAACTGGCTGGACGTACCGTAACGGTTCCCGTTAATGAGTATGGCTTTTTCGGTGCGGGCCCGCCCCTTGAAAAGAATGAAAAAAGTATTTCTGTTGCCATTATGGGGGGGTCGCTGGCTGCTGAATTTTTTTTGTACGGCAGAGAGATTTTTGAAGAGGAACTGGCTAAAATCCCTGCTTTTTCAGGCAAAAAAATAAACCTCTATTCAATTGCTCTGGGAGGGATGAAGCAGCCTCAGCAGGTTTTGGCCCTTAATTATTTCATGAGCCTCGGCGCCCGCTTTGATATGGTTATCAATATTGATGGTTTTAATGAAATGGCTCTGCCGCAGAATGAAAATATACCCTTTGGCGTATTTCCTTATTACCCTCGCCTATGGAGGTCTTATGCTTCAAAAGCGATGGATATTGAAAGCGCCGTGCTTATGGCTGGAATATACCGGGAAAAAGCAAGGAATGAAGAGTGGAGAAGGTTTTTTTCTAAAAGGCCTTTCAATATAAGCAACTTCTTTTTGGCGCTCTGGCATGTGGCAGAGACAAACAGTAAAAGGAAAATTGCGACTCTTGAAAAAGAATTCAATAAGAGGCTCAGGGAGAAAGGAACAGAAGAATTGTCACCACAGGAGGCCGGGCCTCCCTATAAATTTGGATCATTTATGGATATCTTTAATGATGCAGCCGGTTTTTGGGGAAGGTCTTCCCGGCAGATGTGGGACTTATGCAAAGGGGAGGACATTCTCTATTTTCACTTCCTCCAGCCTAACCAGTATGTTCCTCATAGCAAGAAGCTGACGGAAGAAGAGATGAAAGTGGCATATATAGGCGTCAATGAGAATGATATGTTAAGTTATTACAGGATGGGTGTTGAGTACGGCTACCCTCTGTTACAAATGGAGGGACAAAAGATGAGCCAGACAGGACTCCCCTTTTTCGACCTGACGGGGGCATTTAAAAATGTCGATAAATCGGTATACAGGGATCGCTGCTGTCATTTAAATGACTTTGGATATAATCTTTTGGCGAGGGATATTGCTGCTTTGATTGGTGAAAATGCACATTGAGGGTTTGCCGGTTATAAACGGTTTATACGCCATGGTTGTCTCTCCGGAGAGGGCCGGGGCGGGATAATTTAAGCGCAAAGGATAATTCTGTTGCTCCCCTCTGATTTCGCCCGGGAAAGCGCCTGGTCTGCCTTTCTAATCAGGTCATGGGGGGTTTTTGCATCATCGGGGAGTGAAGCGACGCCTATGGTGGCATAAACAAAGCCAGGAGCTTGCAGTTTCCTGTGCTGAAAGGAGTGGTTGTTAATTTTTTCAACAAGTGACTCTGCAAGCTTAAGAGCGCCCTCCTTGCCGGTTTCAGGTAAGATAAGCGCCAGTTCTTCCTCGTCGTAGCGACAGGGGATATCGATTTTCCTTATGCTTGATTTTATAAAGCTTGACAACTCCTTTAGCAGGTCGTCACCTGCCCCCTGGCCGTTAGTGTCGTTATAATCCTTAAGGTTGTCAAGGCCCATCAAAAGGAGGGAAAGACTCTGTTTGTTCCTCTTCGCTCTTTCTTGCTCCATCTCAAGTTTTTCATGGAAAAAGAGTTTGTTATACAAACCCGTCAGACCGTCTTTAATGGCTATTTTTTTGATTTCTTCAAAAAGCCTGGTGTTTTCCATGGCGACACAGACATGTTCCGCAATACTGTTAAAGAGTTGCACATCCGAGTCGTTAAATTTTTCCGGTTTGTCTTTATAACCGCAGATGAGTCCCAGCACCTCGCCTCGCCTCATGAAGGGAATAATGAGGACAGAGTTTATTTCTTCACTTAACAGTTCTTCAGGGAGAGGAGACGGGCCGTCGCCTATATCTTCAATGAGTTTCTTCCGTCCCGTCAAGATGGCCCTTCCGTAAAGACCCTGCCCTATCTTTTCTCTATATTCCAGGGCTTTGCCGGTGTCAAAGCCGATTGCAGAGGCTACATAGATTTCCTCCCGATCCTCTGAGACAAGCATGATGAGAATTTTCTCAATCTTCATGCTTTCACTGATGTTGTTAACGAGCTGCTCCAATAATGCTTCTATTTCAAGGGTTGAATTCATTGTTTTGCTGATATTGTAGATAGTGAAAAGTTCCAGCAGGCGCTGGCCCAACTCCTTTTTTGTACTTTCAAGTGATGCGGCCATACCATTGAAACCTTCCGATAAAGTTCCTATCTCATCCCTGTTTTTTACAGGAACTCTCACGGAAAGATCACCGCCTGAAATCTTTTTGAAGGTCTTAAGTATGTTTTGCAGGTTTTTTGTGATAATAAAAGAGAGAAGCAGGCTGATTATAGTGAAGAAGACGATAAGTCTCATGAACCAAAAACCGGCCATTTTTATGTTGTTTTCCCTGATCTCCTTATTGATTGTTTCAACGGAGAATTCCAGGTTTATGGCCCCCAAAACATCGCCTTCCTTTGCGTATTTATGACAGCCGAGTTGTTCGGTGCACCCTTTTTTTCTTGCCTTATAGGGTATTAATACCCTGGCATTATCACCTTCAAAGAGATAAATAGGCCGGCCCGTCCTGATTACTTCTTCATCAACAGCGTCTTTTGCCTGCTCTCTGATGTCGATGGGCTTAAGGCGTCTCAGTTCGTTTATCTCGCTAAGGGTCAGGGTAATATTTTCTTTGACATAAAGGATTTCATCTTCCAGGTCCAGACGGTCTTCACTATCGCTTGTATTGGTTAACTTCTCTTTCAGTAAGGATAGTTCCCTGCCATAAGATTTGAGGTCTATTTCCAGTTTGGGAATAATGTCCTTTTCATTAATTTCATGAAATATTTCATTCGTTCTATTGCCACGGATGACCCTCACATCCTTAAGGCCCGTCAATTCTTCAGACATAGATTCAAAAAGGCGAAAGCGCATTTCCATTTTGTTTGATTTCATGAGTTCATTGAGAGAGACCCTTACGTTTTCGGCAAAGAGAAAGGCCCAATCCTTAATTACCTGATGGCTGATTCTTTTTTCCTTTTCGGCGTTGTACCTTATATCCCATATGGTGAGGATAATCAGGATAATACCGATTGCACCCAAAAATTTAGTGCTTAAACTAAGATCTGAAATTCTTTTTTTCATGATAAAAAACGATAAAAGTTCGGCCTAGAATAATCCTTCATTTTTAAAAACAATTGCCGGTGATAGGTTTTTCTCTTTTTAAGCGATTTTTTCCAATGAAATTTATAGACCTGCTCTTTATTAGTTTCGAGTCCACGTCTTTTTTTATTGTGGCAAGCCGTACAGACCTGGGGATTCTCGGAGCCGTAAGTCTGGCCCCATGACTTTGCCTGGCTTCTGTCGAAGTTGCCGGGCCTGCTCTCATGGAGAGAAAGATATTCACTGCCCGGTCCATGGCAGGATTCACAGCCCACGCCAATCCTGTCAGCGGTCTTATTAATGTCAATAAAGCCGCCTTTTTTTCTATAACCTGTTGTATGGCATTTTAAACACCTCTCTTCTTTTGTATAATCCTTCTGAGGATCAAGTCCCGCCTTGATTTTAGCTCTTTTCTTGACGCCCGGTTTCAGCGTTTCAAAGGCCCTCCCATGGGTACTTAATTTCCAGTCCGATACATGGGCTTTGTGACAACTGCAAGCATTTGAACCAATATATTTAGGCGCAGAGGCAAGGGCTGTTTGAGTAAAGAAAAAATAGATACTAAATAAAAGCAAAGTGACTATCTGCTTGACATGCATTGCACTCTCCCCTTTTTTTTCAAGTTAAATTCTTTTTGCTGCAATTAGTTTACTTCCCGGGGGCCTCTCCTCTTTGTTAACAGAGGATTTACAGCCCTCTAAAATAAAAGCGTGAGCTTTCGGCAGATGATTATAGCATTTGTTGGGTTGCGATAAAAGTCAAAGTCTTTTTTCCGGTTCTCTCTAAATAAAAAGTACGGCTTAACGCTTTACCAGCGCAAGCCCGCATGTAATATTCAGGGAGAGTACCCTTTGATTAGTCATATTGAATCATGGGAGACCATAGGGATTGAGAGGGCAATAGGGATGCCCGGACCCTGGTTTGGATGGGTCAAAGCCGGGCCTTTTACTTCAAAATAGGGCTCTCGCGCTATTTCGTTTTTTTGCCGCCCTGAAAGGCTTGTTTTTCAATTAATGCGTCCCTTAAGTCTCTCCTTATTGATGACAGTAAAAACCTCAGAGATTTATACCATATTCTTTTTAAAAAGTATTATAAAAATACTTTTGCCCATGAGACTTAAAGGGCAGGGAAGCCCCCGCTAAAGGGCCATGTACATTTACGGTAAAAATAATTCTTTTTAAATCACAGGTATTGACAATAGCTATGCTGCCGGGAGTAAAGTTTTTTTCGCTATTCTTCCGTGCAAAACCTTCGGAACTCTTCTTTTTTAACTGTTTTGGCACTAAATTTGTATTACTTTGTCTAATAAAAGGCAAATGAACAAGATTTTAGTTCCTTATTAAGGTAAAATTAAATGGGTGCCTATGATGAAACTGAGCAGAAGAAAATTTATAGTCCAGATGGCGCTTTTTGCAGGATGGCTCCTTAGGCCCCGTCTGTCTTTCCCTTCGGGCTCTCAATTCTTCGGGGCGCCTTTAGCCCCTCCTGGCGGGGAAGCGGGTGAAGTTGCATTAAAAAATATCGATTTCTTTCTTAAAGAGAACGTTAATTACGATATCAACTTTCTCTGGTTTAGCAAGGCAGCGGTTGGAAAGCTGAATTTTTCAAGAGAGGGGCCGGGCTTTAAGGCTATTCTTGAAGCGGAAACAAAGGGGTTTATCGGTTTTCTTACCTTTTACAGGAAGCATAGCTATATTTCTCACATGTCATATTTACCTGATTCAAGGCAGTTGCGTGTCGATTTTTTCGAAAGGCATGTTAAAGTCGGCAGCAATGAGGAAAAAACCTATACCTGGACGGATTACAACAGGCGGGTGTTGCGCCGTGAGGAGTACAAAAAGGGAAAAAAAATAGAGGATGTAAAAGAGCTTATTCCCGAGGGCGTCATCTATGAAGATATTTTGTCGGCTTTTTACAATGTAAGGCTTGGTTATTACGGGCCGATCAGGCGGGGCAGGCAGTTTACCGTCCGTTCATTGCCCAGTGACGGTGTCTCAACGATTGAAGTTAGCTTTACGACAAAGGAAGACGCCATCAAAAGCAGGGACCTTTTTGGCAATAAATTTGATGAAAATATGTTCAGCGCCAGAGTAAAAGTTCCAAGAGATCTGTTTAAGTCGAAAACAGGCGAAGTCTCCATACTTTTTGATGATGCTCTTGTCCCTGTTTATGGTGTTGTGAAGGATTATATCGGTTTTGGAGACATAATGGGTATTCTCAAGAGAGAGGGGGAGGTGGTCCAGGCCCATTCTCAACGATTGATCGGGAAGGACGGTTGATTCCCCCCATCTGTTAGCAGAAAGGGCGTGAATCTTTACGATCTTTGCGGGAGATCAGCCTTTAAAGCGTTTACATCCCTTGCCCCATAGGGCAGGGGATATCCAGCAGCGGGCATTCCTTGCAAAGCGGTTTTGTTTTGCAATGCTCCTTTCCGTGGCGGACAATGAGGGCGTGGTATTCGTTGTAAAGCTGAACATCTTCTTCGAGATGGGCCATAAAATAGTCCTGTATCTGGTGATAGGTATGCTCCTCATGGAGGATAGCCAGGCGCGAAAAGATCCTTTTTGTATAGGCGTCTACAACAAAGGCAGGGTAATTCCCGGCATAGAGCAAAATGGAATCGGCTGTTTCCGGTCCGATTCCCTTTACTTCCAGCAAAGCCTTGCGTATCTCTGTCAGATTAAGGGAAAACATGGCGTCAAGATCACCCTTGAAGTGACGGAAGAGAAAGGCCATAAAGGCCTTGAGACGTTTAGCCTTTATATTAAAATAACCTGAAGGACGAATAAGTTCTGCCAGTTGGTCCTTATCGATATGGTTTAGCCCCCGGGGATTTAAAAGGCCTGCTTCTTTCAGGTTTGAAATAGCTTTTTCAACATTAGTCCAGTTTGTGTTTTGAGTCAGTATTGCGCCCATAATGATTTCGAAGGGGCTGTCTCCCGGCCACCAGTGCTGGGGGCCATAGGCCTCAAACATTTTATTATAAACCTTTTTCAACATGCCGTTAAATGAGCGCTTTAAGGCTTTCCCTCTCCTTTGCCGTAAGGGGACGAATTTTCCCCGGCGCCAGGCTGCCGAGCTTTAAAGGTCCCAGGCTGACCCTTTTAAGTTTTATTACCCTGTGCCCAATGGCCTCAAACATGCGGCGCACCTGCCTGTTTCTCCCTTCATGGATAATAATTTCAACCCATGCTCTCGTCCCCTCTTTTTTAAGAAGGCGGGTTCTGGCAGGGGCTGTCATTCCGTCTTCCAGCATGATACCCTTTTCAAGTTTCGACAAAGCTTCCTGTGATGGTATGCCCTTAACCTTTGCCTCGTAGCGCTTATCTACTTCCTTTTTGGGATGTGTCAGGTTATTTGCCGTTTCACCATCGTTGGTGATGATAAGAAGTCCTGATGTGTCGTAATCGAGTCTTCCCACAGGATAGACCCTTACTTCAATCGAGGAAAGGAGGTCCGCAACGGTTTTTCTGCCACGGGGGTCCTTCATGGTTGTCACATAGCCTGTCGGTTTGTTGAGGAGGTAGTAGACTTTCTTCTCTGCGAAAGAGAGCTTGCGGCCCTCTACCTGGATAAGGTCCTTTTCGGGGTCTGCTTTTGTGCCGAGCTCGGTAACGGTTTTTCCATTGACCTTTACTTTTCCCGACAGGATGATTTTTTCCGCTTCCCGCCTGGAAGCCACGCCGGCCCGGGCAAGGATTTTTTGCAGCCTTATAAGATTCAAGGGATAGCGCCTTTCCTGCGTGAAAGGTCGATGAGGAGGCCTTCAAGGAGGCCGTAGTCACTGATGGTCATTTCATTAAAACGGAATTCTTCCATTGTTTTCAGTACGATTATTGTGCCGGCGATGATAAGGTCGGCCCTTCCTTCTTCAAGGGCCTCTATGGAAGCACGCCCGGAATGAGTCATTCTGCAAAGACGCTGGAAAAGTGCCTCAATGGCCTGCTTTGTGAGAACATAGTTATTGATTTTTCCGGAGTCGTAAACCTTGAGATCCTGATGGAGAGCAGCAAGGGTGGTAATCGTTCCTGCTGTGCCGACAAGAAGGGGCTCATGGGCTTTTTCAATGACAGGGAGTTGGGGGAGTTCCTTTTTCAGTTCGGCCAGAAATCCCTCAACGACAGAAGATATTTTTTCGATGTCCTTTTGAGAAGGAGGGTCTGATGCAAGATACTTTTCCGTCATGGACACGACACCCATATTGAGGCTCTTGAGCCCTTTTACCCTGGCCTTCTCTGCAATGATGTATTCAGTGCTGCCTCCTCCGATGTCGAAAATGAGGGCTGTCCTCTCCCTGCCATGGAGAGCGGAAAGAACGCCCTCAAGGGTGAGGGCCGCTTCCCTGCTGCCGCTGATGACTTCTGCATGAATGCCGGTTTTGACCTTGATTTCATCAATGAAAAGATGACCGTCTTCAGCTTCCCTGATGACACTTGTTGCCGATGCATTGACATTTTTTATGCCCTGCTCTGCCAGGGTTAGAGCAAAACCTTTAAGGGCCGCAAGGGTCCTTTTCTTTGCGTCGGAGTGAAGTTTTTTTCCATGGAAGCCTCCGCCGAGACGGGTAATTTCTCTTTTCAGGACAGCGTCATGGATATGGCCGTTGCCGTCGACCTGCCCGATGAGAAGACGCAGTGTATTAGTGCCTATATCTATGGATGCGAGTTTCATGGGAAGAACCGGATGGTTGCCCCTTTATTCTTTTTACAGACTTACTTTAATGACGGTTTTGACGTTTCCCCTTACGTTAAAGTCACCGACGACTTCCATCTTGCGGGGTTTGAGAGCTTCTTTCAGGTCATCAAATATCTTGTTGGTAACTTCTTCATGAGAGATCCCCCGGTCCCTGTAGGAATTGAGGTACATTTTCAGACTTTTCAGCTCGACAACGTATTTATCGGGAACATAGTTGAGTCTTATCGTTGCAAAGTCAGGATAACCGGATCTCGGACAAAGACAGGTAAATTCAGGGAAGCATATCTCTATGTTATAATCCCTGTCCGTATAAGGGTTTTCCCAGGGTTCAAGCCTTGCCTCTTTAATATCTTTTTCACCGTATTTCATCTATTAACCCTGTCAATCCAAATCTAAAACAGGGGCATGCCTGGACATGCCCCTGTAACAATAACTTTTCACCTGTTTCTCCCGCTGGCTAGAACCTTCTTTCAATGGCAGCGGCAGTACGAAGTTTTTCAACGTAATCGTTAAAGAGTTTTTCCCCCTGGCTTTTCTTAAGGAAGGATTCTATCTTTTCCTTAACGTCGGCCATAGGGGTCTGGCCGGCCTCTTTTTTGTCGACTACCTTGATAATATGAAAGCCGAATTGTGTCCTGATAATATCACTGATTTCGCCTTTTTTAAGCTTAAATGCAGTCTCGTCGAAAGGTTTGACCATTTTACCGCGGGTAAAGTATCCAAGGTCACCGCCATTGGGTCCCGAAGGGCCTTCTGATGATTTTTTTGCCGCTTCAGCAAAATCTTCACCCTTTTTGACTCTGGCCAGGATGTCTTCGATTTTCTTTTTTGCTTCTGCAACAGCGCTTTCTTCCGCCTTTTCATCAACTTTAACGAGGATATGGGAAGCTTTTACCGATTCGTCTGTTTTAAAATAGTCGGGGTTGTCCTGGTAAAACTTTTTAATTTCACTGTCGGAGACAGAGATTTTTTCTTCCACTTCCTTTTTAATAATTGTTTGAACGGCTAGCTGTTGCGTAACACTCTTTTCTATTTCTTCGACAGTCAGGTTTTTTTCGGAGATAGCTTTTTTGAAAGCCTCTTCATCAGGGAAATTAGCCTTTATATTACCGAGTTCTTTTTTAATATCTTCAGGGGAAGGACTGATTTTCTGACGTTCGCTTTCCTGCTTGAGAACCTGCATGTTGATCAGTTCCGTAAGCGCCATGTCCATTATCTCTTCGGGACTCACTGCCCTGCTGGACATTTTTACCTGGGTGGCCAGCATGGAATGTATCTTTTGCAGGTCTGACCTGGATATTTCAGCGCCGTTGACAGTGGCTACCACATCAGGAAGCTTTGCAAAGGCATCTTCCTTCTGCTGGCCCGGCATTGTTACCTTGCTTTCCGTAACCGGCGCCGGTTGCGTTTCTTCTTTTTTTGACTCTTCAATGCCATTTTCCTTGCAGCCGGCGGCAATTAATGCGTACATGGCGATGGTAATTGCCAGCCTGGTTGCTTTACTGTTTATAAATTTCAAATTCCTCTCCTCCACTTCGCTTATTTGATTGCTAACTTATAGCACATGCCCTCTTTATAGTCAATGTCTGCCGTTTTGGGGCTGTCATTTACTAAATCAGGCATAATGGACTTCCCTTCGGTAATGGCCATAAATTAGAAAACCCTTCTTGTAAGGCCTTAATATAGAGTCATGCTTAGTTAATCTTATGCAATTTCAAGGGAGGGCAAAATAGCGGGCAGGCGCAGCGGTCCCTTTGAAAAAAGCGCTTTCCAGGGCTAAATATTTTTCAGGAAGAATTCTGCCAGAAGTTCATCGTCGGTTTTAGGGACTTCTTCTGTTTTGATTTCCTTGACAGGCTCAGGCGCAGCCTCCCCGGGTGACTCTTCTTCAATGACGGCGCCGGCAAATCCCTGCTCCACCTTGTAGGCTTCATCCTTGTAAATGGCAGAATCCATATAGACTTCCACCCCTTTATCTTTCAGGATATTGGAAGGGACTATTTTCCCGAGCAGTTTGAAAGGATCATTGTCGCCTGACTCGATGGCGATAAACTTGACTGCAGGGGTAAGATTGTAACTCGGTTTTTTTTCCGAAAGGATGGAAAGCCTGTTGCCCTTCAGGTCTATTTTGCCGTCTGCCGAAAGTTTATCGAGCATGTTTTGCGTAATAAATATTCTTTTTTGCATATTATCCGAAACCGGGGGGTATTTTTGAAGAAAAATATAAAGCCACCAAATAATTTATTTTATACGAAATTCGCTAAAAATCAAGGGAAATAGCTTAAGGTGTTAGTAACAAGTATACTGTCCGGAATTGTAACAAGTAATTTGTCCGGTTTATGATTATCTCCGTAAAGGAGATAG